>JBLFXU010000211.1:0-5819 GCA_047609575.1 Bacteroidia bacterium
TATCGCAGCGGCACCTCCGCTGCAGCCCGAGTTCTCGATATTCCGGGAGTAGAGCTGGGCAGTTACGTCATACTAAGGAGACACTGCCCTTGCGAGCTTACATGAAGTACCAGGCGCTATTGGAAGTGATGCTGCCCGAGGGTACCCGACGACGTAGGGTGCTGCAGAAATACAAGCAAATATACCTTGGTGAAGAGGCGAGCCTGCCGCCAGTCCCAGCAACAGCAAGTCAGCACGAACTGTCTGGTGTCGGCAATGAAAAACAGCCCCCCCGGTCTGAATTGCTCCCCCTGAATACGGTCACTAGCTCCCAGGACAATGAGGTCAGCTGGAATATTCTGCCATTTCCCACCACGGACAAACCCACCACCAGCATCATCATCCCGGTTTTCAATAACTGGCTCTTTACTTACGCCTGCCTAAAGTCAATTTTCGATCACACTCAGGGCAGCTATGAAATCATCGTAGTGGACAACAACTCCACCGACGTGACCGCCCAGATGCTCTCTTCGATGCAGGGGATTCGGGTTATCACCAATGAGTCCAATGAGGTATTTGTCAATGCCTGTAACCAGGCGGCAGATGAGGCGAAAGGCGAGTATCTACTTTTTCTCAACAATGACACGGAAGTTACCGCCGGTTGGATCGAAGCCCTGCTCGAGCCGTTTTTAGATCCCGAGACAGGCATAGTGGGGGCAAAGTTAATCTACCCCGACGGCACGCTCCAGGAAGCCGGTGGCATTATCTGGACTGATGGCAGCGGCTGCAACTACGGCCACGGCGAAGACCCAGAGAGCCCTGAATACTGCTACAGGAAAGCGGTCGATTACTGCTCTGGTGCCTGCCTGATGATCACACAGAAACTGTGGCGCGAATTAGGCGGTTTCGACCAGCGTTACGCTCCGGCCTATTATGAAGATACCGATCTGTGCTTCGCGGCAAGGGATAGAAACTATAAGGTCATTTACCAGCCCAAGGCGCAAGTTATTCACTTTGGCGGAGCCTCCGCGGGTAAGAAAACGAACTCAGGCTTTAAACGTTTCCAGGATATCAATCGCGAAAAGTTCGTAGACAAGTGGCGCACGGTACTGGATGAAAATCACTATCCCGGCGGGGCACATCTGAACAGGGCCCGCGAGCGCAACGGCGAAAAACAGATTCTGGTGATAGATCATTACGCCCCAGCCTTCGATAAGGACTCTGGCTCTTTGCGTATGCTCGGCATTCTGGAGATCTTACAAGAAATGGGCTACAAGGTGTTTTTCTGGCCGGAAATTCTCGCCTATGACGCAAAGTACACGAGCAAGCTGCAGGACATCGGCGTAGAAATCTATTATGGCGACCGGTCTTTCAAAAAATTTATTAAGGAACATGGCCCAAACCTGGACGCGGTTTTACTATCGCGACCCAATACCGCGAAAAAATACATCCATCTGGTTAAGCATTATTCCAGCGCCAAAACGATTTACGATACGGTGGACCTGCATTTTCTCCGGGAGCAGCGGCAGGCCGATCTGGAACTGCGAGTAGCTGAAAAGCAAGTGGCTGAGAAGCAAGTGGCAAAGTCCAGGGCGCTCGAATTTTTCCTCGCCAACGAAACTGATGCAACCTTGGTCGTCAGCCCGGTGGAAAAGGAAATCCTTGCCAAAGAAAAGTTTGGCGACAAGGTCGCAGTGGTCTCCAATATTCACTCGCTGGAGCCATGCATTAACGCGTTTGAAGACCGGCGGGGCCTTATGTTTATCGGAGGCTTTGTACATCCACCTAACGAAGAAGGGATTCTCTGGTTCGTTGACAATGTTCTTCCGCTTGTTAGGGAAAAAATCCGCAATGTGCATCTGACAATTGTCGGCAGCAACCCGACGGAAAGACTCAAAGCCATTACGAACAAGCACATCACAGTGACTGGCTACGTTGAGGATGTGTCGGATCACTTTAGCAACAGTAGGATATCCATTTCTCCACTACTGTACGGCGCTGGTGTCAAAGGCAAGATCGGCCAGAGCTTTTCCTTTGGCCTGCCAGTCGTGACGACAAGCATTGGCGCTGAAGGAATGAATCTGACCGACGGTGTCAACGCCCTGATCGCCGACAATGAAGTTGATTTTGCTAATCAGGTCATCAAGTTGTACAACGACAAATCCCTGTGGCAGACGCTTTCGACCAACAGCCGGAAGGTGATCGAAAAGCAATTTAGCCGGGCAACTATCAGAGCGGCTCTGGAGCAGGTGCTGGGGCATCCCCGCCCGGTCATCCTGCACTGCCATTTGTTCAAAAACGCCGGTTCTACGCTGGATTGGAGCCTGGCACGGAGTTTTGATTCCAGATTTATGGATCACCGCGATGATGAGAGCATGCGGCAGGGTAAAAGCTTCCTTGGAAAATACATAGACGATCATCCCGAGCTGTCGGCCATCTCCAGCCACCATGTGAGACTTCCCTTGCCGAAGTCCCGCCGCTTTAACGTGCTGCCCATCATTGCTCTGCGACACCCTATTGATCGAATAGGTTCTGTATACCAATATGAGCGCCGCCAGGACGCTAGTACCCCGGGAGCGATCAAGGCCAAAGAACTGTCGTTTCCAGACTACGTACGCTGGCGCATGCAACCGGATACCCCGCCCACCGTTCGAAACTTCCATATACGTTTCTGCTCAAACTCTTTCGGCAAAGAAACCGGCAAGAGACAGTACCTGGATGCCCTTGAACAAATATCGGCGATACCGCAGCTCATCCTTGTAGACCGCTATGATGAAAGCATAGTTCTGCTGGAAAATACCCTCGCCCCATTTTTTCCTGGTATCGACCTGTCTTATGTCCGGCAGAATGTCTCTGCTGATCGGCAGGACAGTCTGGATAAGCGAGTTGCGACGGTTCGCGAGGGTTTAGGAGAAGAATTGATGTCAGAGGTCTGCGAGAAAAACTACTGGGATCTCAAGCTCTACGAGGACGCCCAGGCTATTTTCGCCCAGCGTTTCAGCAGAGTTGCCAATGCTGATGCCTTGTTGAAGGATTTCCAGTCGCGATGCAGGCAGCTGGCCGCAGGATAGATTTCGAACAGAGGGGCACGCTTTAAAGCCGGGCAGGCTCTCCAACGATTCTACCCCTTTCAGGCAATGAACTTGGCGACACTTACTTGGCAGTACCGACTGGCAGCATGAATCTCGCGAAAATGCCCACGATCACGGACGCGGGCCTGATACTGAGCGCTCAGTACTTTCACGCAGCGTTTGGCTGCGTTTCAATAGGTCTTGACGGGCGGGGGTGGAGCGAAGATCGGCAAGTGTCGCCTCAACCTCCCGCAGCAGTGCAGTAGCTTGATCGGTACGATTGTCTAATAGCAAGAGCTCAACCATCTCCAGCTTCCAGCTCGGATTTTCTCGCAAAGGGACGCGCAATGTTTCCAGTCTTGCGACAGCGCTGTTGATATCGCCTCGCTCTCGCTCCAGCGCTATTGCCACCCGCTGCAACTGAGGCACTGCGCCCAGTTTTTTCAGCCCCTTATCCAGCAAATCAAGTGCCGCCTCAATCTCCTGCATCTCGTTCAGCATACGCGCCGCAGCGATATAGTTCCCCGGATGTGGTCTGTCCAACAGTTCAAAATACCGCTGTAGATCGGCTACGGCTTCCTTGTTATCGCCTTTATCTCGGGCTGCGCGTGCGCGATATTCATAGGCGTGGGCAGCGTCGGGGAACTGCTCCAGATATTGATCGTAGTAATCGATAGCCCGTGTAGAATTTTCCATCTGGTGATACAGGACGCCCCAGTCGAAGGCAACCAATACGGCAGGGCCCAATTGTTCAGCACGGTTGAAGTCTGCCGCGGCAGCTTGAAAGTGACTACTCGCGGTATGAATAGCGCCGCGTTTAATGTACAGCATTTGCTCTTTGGGTCGTTGCTCTATGAGGAAGTTAATGTGGCTTAACTGTTCGTCCTGGCCCAGGTGCGCGTGTACCGCAACGCTACCCAGTAGCAGAACAGACAGGAGGAAAGCGAAAAGTTTGATTGCTGGGAAGGGGGAGATTGCGGGCCCGAAAGCCCGCGCATAGTTTATCAACGAGTGATTGTGAAGCTATCCAGCACTTCTCCGTTGACATTGATAAAGCTGGCGATGAGTTGGTCGCTCGTAGCATCTACGATGACCGATCCCAACACATTGAGGCCTCTGCGCTTGGGAGAGACGGTATCCGCCGGCTGTTCTATGTGGGCGGCGTGACGAAGCCATTCCGCCGGATCGGTTAGAACGCCTGCGGAATCATCTGCCTTCCCACTATTGCCAGCCACTGTGTACACCACACGATCATCGACGCCGCCACTAGTAGCGCTAAGCTGTGCATAGGTTTCCCCAATACGTCCGGATGCGGGTTTACTGGCATCGCCGCCCGCCAACTCGGCGTGCATGGCCGGCGAGAAAGTGTCTGAAGTGCCGGTGTGGTCATGCAGGTAATAGCTGCGCTCATAGGAGTGCGAGTGACCGCCATAAACGACATCAACGCCGTGATCATCAAAGATCGGCACAAATTCTTCACGCATTAATTTCTGAGGAAGATCAAAGGGCCTCTGGGGTACTACGGTATCCGAGTCGTGGTTGGCCCCTTTCGAATAGGGAGGGTGGTGAAAGATAACCACCGTCCAGTCTGCTGTATTACTCGATAAATCATCCATCAGCCAACTGCGCATAGTCGCCCGCTGGTCATCATCGCGAGCACTGAGTTGCGAGTCGAGGCTGACTAAGTGAACATTGCCGAAGTCGAATGAATAGTATTGTTCCGTACCACTGGCAACACCACCGCTCTCGCCGTTGGCGGGCAGTGAAAAGATGCCCAGATACGGCATTGTGATAGGTTCGTCACCTGGGCGCACCGTGTGGCTATCAGGGTCGGAAGAGGAGGAGATACCAAAGAAGCCCATCTCATGGTTGCCTATTGTCGGCCACAAAGAATGCGTTTTAAGAAGAGCAGGGTAGGTTTCAAATACCGCCTGTTGGTAGTTGGTGTCTGTGCCTGAGGTGTAGGCATTGTCCCCTAACATCAGGAACAGGTCGATTTCTTGTCCGTCTGTGGCGACAAATTGCCGCATGCCAGCCAGAACCTCAGCGGCTTCACCTTCATGGTCCTCGCGTTCGTCATCCCCGCCGGTTCCGGAATCACCGATCAACCAAATTCTCGTGTTGCCATCGTCCGGTAGCGCGCCCGCGTTAGGAGAGGTAGTAAAATACTGATCACCAGGAGCCGTGTCAGCGCCGCCTACAGAGTAGTAATACATAGATTGAGGGCTAAGGCCGGTGAACAGCGCTTCCTTGTGGTCGCCCTCTGTACTGGTGGCCTCCACATACATATTCAATCGATCTTGGGCACGACCAAGACACGCTGCAGTGGCGTCGCCACGCCATTTTATTATCACACTGGAGCTTGTCAGTTGCTGCAAAAATAGGCGCACAGCAGGAGCCTCGGCTCCATTGCAGGGGTTTCCTATGTCGTTGCCGTCCGAGCAGGCAGTAAGGGTGCCCACGGCGCAGGCAATCAAGGCGAATCCGCTTATTCTTCTTGGCATGATTTCGTTTCCTGTTCATTGCTTAAGGCCATTGGCAATGCCGGCCCGAATTAGTCGCTGCTTGAAGACTAGACGCTATGCATACCGTCTCATAGTACTGCGCGGTTCCCCACGAGCGCAACTGCTCGACTGCCCGCCACAGACGAGGTGTCTGACAGGTTTAAGCCCAGCCTCGACTCCAGGCCACTGCCATACTCCACTGATTGGACGCACTTACCCTAAGATCAGGGTAATGCTCAGCCCGGATTGGGTGCCTTACTAAACT
>JBLFXU010000212.1:0-5815 GCA_047609575.1 Bacteroidia bacterium
AGCGGTTGTCTACAAAGCCGTTGCGCTCGGTGTAGAACATGGCGAACCGCTGCGCCAGGTTATCCGTGATCGGTAGATTAATCGCTCCCTTAAGCTTGCGGTGATCGTAGTTGCCCAGTTCAAGCTGGACGTTGCCGCCAAACTCTTCTTCTGGCTTGCGGGTGATGAAGTTGATGACGCCCGCTGTAGTATTGCGACCGTAGAGGGTACCCTGCGGTCCACGCAGTACTTCCACTCGCTCTGCGTCGTAGTACTCGATTTCAAAAATGCGGCCGTTATTCAGGTATACGCCATTGAAGTGAGATCCCGTGCCACCATCTGCAGCTGAGCCCACTGCCAGATTGCCGATACCACGCAGGGATATCTGGGCGGTGGTGAAGTTGCCCTTGCTCATGAGCATGTTGGGCACATTGAACTGCAGGTCCAGGGGCTTGTTGATTAGTGCCTGGTCCAGCTCCAGGCCGCTCAGGGCAGTTACCGAGATGGCTGTGCCTTGCAGTGTTGTGGCACGCTTTTCAGCCGTTACGATGACTTCCTCCAGCTGCGCGGCCTGGGTGAAGGCAGCCTGGCTGGCAATGAGGCCGACAAGGGCGTGACGTAGGGTGGAACCTATGTGCTTTGACATAATAAGGGTTCTCGACTTGAAGTATTGTTATTTGTGTGGTCCTCAGACTGTAGCAAGAATTCTCGCCCAGTCAATCTTGCAAATTTGTTAGTCGCTTATCGCCTGCTTAAAGGGTTTTAGCTACAGTCCCAGTGCGGGTATCAGCCCATCGCTTGTACAGCGGCCAGGGCTCGATCGATTTCCGTCTCGTTATTCAACAGGCTTGGCGCAAACCGGGCATAACTTTCCCGATAGGGAGAGGCACTGGTGATGATGGCTTTCTCGTGTAGCTGTTCTACGATTTCTCCAGGTTTTTTACCCGCCACTTCGTAGGCCACCAGGCCAGAGGACAGTTCTGGTGACATGGGTGTGCGCAAAGTGACATGCGGCATTGCTGCCAGTCCTTCTTTCGTCCGGGTGTTCAGCTCATGAATACGCTGCTGCACATTGGCCTTGCCCAGCTGTAGATGCAGCTCAAACGCCGCCGGAAGTGCCCAGCGATGTTCGAACGAATGGAATCCTCCAGGCGTAAAATGCATGCCTGTTGGCACCTGCTCCATCGGCATCATGCCCAGCCATGCAGCAAACGAAGCACTGAAGCTGGGTATCACCGGTTCACTGCGAGCCCAGCCTTTGTCGGAGCCCCACACGACGCCGGTACCCCGGGGGCCGAAAATCCACTTGTGCGTACCGGCGATAAAAAAGTCACAGCCAAGTTGACTGACATCTTCGTTTTCAATGCCAAAGCCATGTACGCCATCTACGCAAAAAATAATGTGGTCTGCTTCATTGCGTTTTGCATTGACCGCATTGACCACCTCTGCCAGCGCCTTGATGGGCAGCTTAACGCCGGTGCTGGAGTGCACCCATGTGACGGCAACCATTCTGGTCTTGTCAGAAATGGCTTCCTGTAAACGCTGCTGGCACTGCTCAACGCTTGTATCGGCAGGGTTGTCGTAGAGAGTAACCCGCTTCACGATGGCGCCACTGCGCTCTGCTTTATGCGCCAGTGACATATCGGTGGAGTAGTGGTCGTGTACCGTTTGCAACATTTCGTCGCCTGGATTTAGTTTCAAGCCACTGTAGACCATGGCTGAGCCCATGGTGGTGCTGTCTGTCAGCGCAATCTGATCCCATTTACCACCCATGTAGTTCGCGGCAGCGGTGGCAACCTCTATGTCGATGGTCCTGAAGTGTTCGTGATAATAATCCGCCGGATTGTTATCCAGACCCTGGCGGTGCTTTTCGATTTCCCTGGTGACTGGCGCCGGGTGCGAGGCGAGTAAGAATGTCGCGAGATGGATGTAGTCGCGAGTCAGGGGAAACAGGTCTCGCAGGGCTGTCCAATCGGCAGCCGCCGGTGTGGGTGCGGCGACAGCTGCCGGGGCTTCGGCGTTAACCGAGGTGGCGTTCAGGGCCGATGCGCCCAGAGCAAGGCTGGCGCTTCCCAGGAAGTCTCTTCTTTTCATTGTTATGTCTCGAGTTGTTCGGCGAAGGCTGAGTCTACGCCAAAATTGAGCAGTGAGCAGGGGGTGTTCTGCGGTGGTAATGGCTCAGACTAATATGGGGAGCCATTACTGAGGAGCACGAGCGCTCGTGCTCCGTGACGCATGAATATTTTCAAACTGAGGCACTACCTCTTAGGTAGTTGGACTGGAGGGCAGCTGCGGATGAGCGGGTAGTAGTAAGTTGTCCGGTTATAAATAAGTGTGTGATTGAGGGCGCCAGCTTTGATCGCCTGGTGCCCTCATCTTATGGCGTTAGAGTCCCGCTACCTCATCGGAACTCTCTTCCTGGTTACGTTCTGCAGCTATTTGCTCGGGCGTGTCTCCAATATAGCGATACGTAGTGAAGCCGAAGAACATTTCATGCATGGTCTGCAAGCCGAACCTTACCGGCATTTCCGGGTTCGGGTTGGAGGGATTGCGGTCTGAGTTGTCCATAGCGCCTCTGGCGATAATTTTGCTGCCGGCGGGTAAAAACAAAGGCTCTTTCAATTGGTAATTAAACTGCCAGTTGAAGTCGTACTTGGGTACTGACAACAGCATCTCTGATTTGCCGTCAGGATATTCCACGCTGTAGTTCATGTACTTACCGCGGTAGTGCATGTGCGGCATGAGGCCGTACAGATAGGCGTCGCGCTCAATCTCCTGCTCGCCTATCAATTGATGCTCTTTGGCGTGCGGGGGGATGAGGAATCGGCGCTGGCCAGCGGTGCCGCCTGACATGATGTGCTGAGGTGGTTTGTCATAGATGAAGATACCAATTTCCGATGCATCAACTGAGGCTTTACCTGACGTGGTGTAGTGCATCTGTAGCAGCAGGTTTGAGCCAGCGCGCACCAGTCGCCCGCTGTTGTCGCGGAAAATGTCCGGTTGGCGCCCTGGCGCGAATCCACCAATACTCTCACCCTGAGCGGCCCCATCCTGACGGCCACTGACGGATCTGTCCGCTGGGCTGGAGAGGTAAGTAATAATGTGGTGCAAAACCTTGCGATCACCGGGCGCGTATTCAACGGCTTTAACCCAGATGTCCCGATCAAGATTGAGTGTTACCGGTACGTAACGGTAATCCAGTATGCCAGTGGCGGGAATCGACTGTGGCGGGATTTTGAGAATGATGTCGGGCTCACCGAGTGTGAACTTTGCGTCGCTAAACACCAGCTCAGGTAGTGGGTCCTTGCCGTCGTCCAACGGCGCGCCTGCGTCTATCCAGTGCACCAGCGTTTGCAACTCCGATACATGCATTTCGACTACATCATCGATCTCCTTGCCGACATGGGGGTCGATCTGCCCTGGGGGCATACGTCGAGTCAGCAGCACTTCTTTCATCATGCGCGACCAGCCTTGCACCATGGCATGCTCGGACATGGACCACGGGCCAACGCCACCGTCGTTATGACAATCCACGCACTTGTCGATAAGTATGGGCGCAACGTCGGTCGTATAAGAGGGTGCTTTCTTGGCGTGGGCGTCACGGGCGGGAAAGCTGATCAGGCAACCGGGTGCTTCGGGTGTATTTGCCGCAATCGGTGTGCCCGCCAGGTGGGCATCAAGCGCGTCGCGCAAATAGTGATTTTTGGCTTCTGGCTTCTGTGCTTCATAGCCAAGTCGGTCATCGATGGGGCCGCGAAATACCACTTCGCGTGCAGCGGGGTTGATGATGAAGATTTCCGAGGTTCGATCTACACCCAGGTTCTCCGCAATGAGCTGTGTCTCATCGACCAGGATCGGAAAGTCTATGTCAAATTCCCTGGCTTCCTTGGCGATACTTTCTCTGTTGTCCTGTGGCTGCGGATTGAGCATGAAGAACGTCACCCCTTGGTCTGCGTAATCATCGCGCAGTGCCTTAAGAGTGGGGATGCTGTTGCGAGCGATGGGGCAGCCATTGCCCTGGATGAATACTACGACGGCTTTTTGGTCGCCGTACCAGCTGAGCAGATGCTGTTTGCCCTGATGGTCGAGTAAAGCAAAGTCGCTTATTTTTGTGCTCTGTGCGGTTGCATTGACTGTGCCTGTATAGGCCAGGGCCAATATCAGGCAGATAATTGGGTACAGCTTCATTGTAACCTCCGGGTCATATCCCGCCGACGATGAGGCGTCGCAGTCGATCCTGCGCACCCCTAATAATAAGCTGCCAAGCATACTCTCGAAAAGGGGACGCGTCATGTGTGCGAATCTTGTGTTATAACACTGCTGCACGCTAGCAATGGGAAGGTTTATGCAGGGTTTTATAGAATTCCTCATTCGCAGGCGATACCCGCTGGCGATCATTACAATTCTGTTAGGAAGCGTGGTCAGCTGGGGCATTGTCTTCACGCAGATTGACTCCACCGACAGAACCATTCTGCCGGACGACGACCCCTACTTGCTGGAAGTGATGGAGGTCGACGAAAAATTCCCGCCCAGCACCTCAGCCCTATTCGCCTTCATTGGCCCCCAGGGCGATGTTTTCAATCGCGACACTCTGCAGGCGATGGAAGATTTGCATGACCGCTACCTGGAGGTAGAGTCGGCCGTATCTGTCGGTTCCATGGTCAATCATCGACTGACAGCCGTCGATGCCGCAGAACAAAATCGCGATTATCTGTTGCCCGAACTGGACTTGCTCGACGAGGTCGATCTGGCAGATATCCGTGAGGTCGCGTTAAATGACGAGGGGTTGACCAAGTCATTGTTGTCGCCAGGTGGTGATATGGCACTGGCGGTGATCAAGTATCGAATTAACGATGACGTCGCTGACCAAAGGCTCTCAATTGCCAGGTCTGTGGTGAAGCTGCGCGATGGACTGCGAGAAGCCCACCCGGAAGTGACGATTTATGTGCTGGGCCGAGATCTCTTCGAATTGGATAGCCATAATGCGGCGATCAAGGATCGTAGCAATCTGTTTCCTCTCGTTGTCGGTGCTACGACACTACTGTTGTGGTTGTGCCTGAATTCCCTGGCCTTCTCCCTGTGCATTTTCGTGATTTCCTCTTGCACTCTCATGCTGACGGTGGGCTCAGTGGGCTGGAGCGGCCTGGCTTTTAACCAAATATCCAATATGGGGCCGTTGGTGGTGCTAACCATTGCAATGGCTGATGCTATTCACCTTGTGTCCGTCTATATACAGGGGTTGCATAATGGGCTGGACAAGGAGGAGGCGCTGCGGCAAAGCATCCGACTGAATTTCCAGCCGATCAGCCTTGCCACTTTGACGACCGCCATGGGTTTCCTGAGTCTCAATTATTGTTCTTCAGCCGGTATCTATGGCTTTGGCAATGTAGTGGCGTTGGGAGTGGCCTGGGCCTATATCGTCACACTTACGATCTTACCCGCCCTGATTACCTTGATTCCGGTGCGCAAAATTCCGCGTCCGCTGGGCATACGGCGTTTTATGGCGGGCATTAGCCAGCTTGTGGCGCAGCGCGGCAATCTGTTGTTCTGGGGCAGTATCGTTATCATTGTGGGCACCACTGCGCTGTTACCCATGAATAAGATTGATTTTAATCGCTACAGCTTCATTGATAAGAAGTCAGATTTCCACAAAGTCATTACGGCGCTGTCAGAGAAGATCGGCAACGACCAGTCGCTGGTTTTTACCGTTGATAGCGGCAAGTACTACGGTATTACCGAGCCTGAATTTTTACGTCAAGTAGAGACCTTTTCCCTGTGGCTGGAGGATCAGCCAGAAGCCAGCTTTGTAAACAGCTACATCGGGCTCCTTAAGAAC
>JBLFXU010000213.1:0-5813 GCA_047609575.1 Bacteroidia bacterium
AGCCTGGGGTATGAGCCACAGATTAATCGAGAGGCACTGGCCGAGGCCCATTATCGCCTGGGTGATTTCACTGCAGCAACCCAGGGCTATCGTGCTCTGTATAGCGAGGGCTTTGCCACGCCGTCGTTGTGCAATAACTTTTCCAATCTTCTGGTAAAGGCCGACGACTTTCAGACCGCTATTACCGTGTTGGAGCGGGCGCTCACACTGGGTCAGCCAGCGCCGGAGCGGATCGCAAGGTTACGTCAGAATATTGAGTACTTGCGTGGGCAGTTGAATCAGCGCAGTTAGGCTCAGGCTGGATGCGCAACGGCAGTTATGTGATAGTTACGTTCCCGGCTCGCTATTTTCGAATCCATGGACAAGTCCGACATTTCAATTTCGTCGATTATTAAGAGTGCTTTGCTGTCGCTAATAGCGGCAGCCGGTCTTCTGCTGGCTGGCTACATCCTCTATCTCGCAGCTGGAGTGGCAGAGGGTACCAATACCGAGCATGAGAAAGTCCTGCAGGGACGTGAATTTCGAGCGGCGATTGGCGCCGCGCGTGCACAGGGCGATGATCTTGTTGTAACGGGCTATCGACCGAATCGTAACGAGCATCATGCCATGCTGGTGACGGATGCGCGCTTTCGGGCAGATAACTATCCACTTTTGACTTATCGCTATTCAGGGGAGGGCCCGGGCCCAATGCTGAAACTGGTCTGGCGCAGTGCAGCTGATCCGGGCAGCCTGCTGATTGCCGAGATTAACCGCAGCACATCCGGCGCAGGAACGCTCAATCTGGGGCGTCACCCTGCTTGGCGCGGTGGTGTTATCGAGCTGGGAATTTACGCCGTCACCCTGGTCGAGGACGAGGACTTCGCCCTGCAGGAAGTTCGACTGCGGCCCTATACCTGGCAGGGAGTTATTGCAGCACACTGGTCAGATTGGAGGGCCTATCGAGGCTGGACGGTAAAGACCATAAATTTCATACGAGGCACGCCTGACAGTGAAGCCTTGTCTCCCGTGCCAGTTGCAGCAGCGTGGGTTGGTGTGTCTCTCCTTATATTGCTGGTGCTGGGGCGCTTGACCGGCACCGTACATCCGGCTGCAGTTATTGCCGTAGTGCTGGTTCCCTGGCTAGCCCTTGATTTGCTGTGGCAGGGCGAGCTAAATAGCCAGCGAGACGAAACGCAGCGACAGTTCGGAGGCAAAAATGCGCACGAACAACACCTGGCAGATATCGATAGTCACATTTATGGCTACGTTCATCGACTTAAAACGCGGGTACTGCCCGCGGATCCCGCGCGCATTTTGCTGCTGCACAATTCCAAGAAGCATAACTTTAACCGCCTGAAGTCCCAGTATTATCTGTTGCCTCACAATGTTTTTAATTACGGAGACTTGCCGCCAAAGGAGCCGCTGGGTACGCTGGATTACATTTTGATGCTCGGTGTAAACCCTGACGTGGTCTTTGAGGCGGATGCCCAGCGACTGCGATGGAAAGAAAAGCGGACGCTTGCCGTGGAGTTGGTAGATTCCGATCCCATGGGGCAACTCTACCGTGTCACAGGTAAGGGTATGGTAGAGGACAAGAAAAAATGAGTACGCCGGTGTCGGTCATGGGCCTGTCGTTGGCGCTTTTGTTACCGTGGCTGTGCGGTGCTCTGTGGATCCGTGTTCTGCTGCGCGGTCCGGCTGAGCACAATCTCTTTTTGTCACTTGGTCATGGCTACTTTGTCGGCATGTTCCTGGTGACCCTGATACTGCGCTTGTGGAATGGGGCTGGCCTCCAGCTGGCATTCTGGCCCATCGCCGCTCTGCTTGCGCTGTTGTCTATAGCCGCATGGGTACTTAGTTTAAGACAGCCTATAGTCAGCTTAAGAAAACCGCTAGACAGTTTGGGGCAGCCCCTTGACCCCACTGGCACAGCGGCTCCAACGTCACCGCGTTGGCAAAGCGTTGTCGCAGGTTTATTGCTGGCGCTGCTTGCCTGGCGGTACCTGGGCCTCGGTCTGGAACTGGTGTCTCGGCCACTATTTGCCTGGGATGCATTCATGAACTGGGCACCCAAGGCGGTGCTGTGGTTCCAGCTTGGTGAACTGACACCCTTCGTAGCGATGGAGGAGTGGTTCGGTCAGGAGAACGTCTACACACTGGGCAATGAGCGCGCAAGTCTCTACCCGCCCACGGTATCCCTGATCCAACTGTGGCATATGCTGGGCGCCGGGACATGGGACAGCGGCAGTGTATTTATCGGTTGGGTCGCGGCGCCTGTCGCGCTTGGAATGGGACTCTATGGCCAGTTGCGATTGGCGAGGGTGAATTTTCTGTTGGCAGTCATTGCGGTGTATCTGTTGCTGAGCCTGCCCTATCACAATGTACACGCCGTGTTGGCAGGCTATGCGGATATTTGGCTGGCAGCGGTATTCGGGTTGGCGGTGTGTGCGCTGTACGAGTGGCGCCAGGATCGTCATGCGGGCTGGGCGTTGTTGTGGTGTGTCTATGCGGTGTTATGTATGCAGCTTAAAAACCCGGGCTTGACGCTAGGCCTGGTGGTGCTGCTTGCCGGCGCCCTGGGTAGTTTGCGGTCGGGCATGCGGCTGCGCGTGGTGTTGGGCTTGTTTGCCGTGATAGTCGGCCTGATGCTTATTGGTGTGGAGATGCAACTTCCCTATCTGGGCAAGTTTGTACTTGATACATGGGAGATTGAGGTAGGTCGTTTTGGGCGTTTCGAGCTGCAATATCACGCGGTTGGAGGTGCCTTTTCCACCACGTTTTTCACTATGATTAACTGGCACCTGCTGGGTTATCTGGTGCCGCCGGCTTTGTTATACAGTCTCTATCGGGTGGGTCGTCCTCGCGTGCCAGAGGCGGAGCTGCTAGCGGTACTGGGTGGCGTGGCTTTTATCGTGCTGGTGTTTGTTTTTACCAAGCACCACAAATTGGCACTGAATTTCGTCACACTAAATCGCGCGCTACTCTATCTTGTTCCAGCAGTGTTGTTCTGTCTCTTCATACAACTGCGCGCTGTCAAAAGCGCTAAACCAGACAACGCATGAAGCCGCTACCTTCGCATAATCTGGCTTAGCGCCGAAGCTTTCTCCATCGGCTTGCCCCGACTGCCCAATAGGGCGCGGCAGTAGAGTAGTTGCGTTAGCCTGCGACGCACCGCACTCATCGGTAGGGCGCGTTGTTCTACCTCCTCCAGTAGCTCCCGCGTAGTCGCGCGTCGACCCAACTCCGGCTGAGCGTTTGCAAAGCGAGCAAACTGTTGTTTCCGCAGCCCGCGCAGGTAACGCCGCGCCATGCCGGATGAGTTGGCGTACTTGTTGCTCGCGTGGATGCGGTACCTGAAACCGTAGTTGCTGTCATAGTACTTGTGTGCGCCCAGTAAGGATGTGCAGCGCACCAAGGCGCCGTCGGCGCTTTGCCCCGGGCGGTTTGTTTCGGTAGCAGACACACCCACTAGCCTTGCGAGCCAGGGCGAAAGTGTCAAAGGCTCATTCAGGCGGCGCAGCAGTGGCAGTACGTCCTGTGCCAGAGCGCGGCGCAGTGAATTCCCTGAGGTGGGCACACCCACGTATTCCTGAAACAACCTGCTTGCCCACCGTGTGGACCCAACCGGGCCGTCCCGCAGCGCCATATTGTTGAGGTTAGTGACTGTGGCGGTGACGGCTGGGTCATCTTCACCAAAGGGCTGGGGTCTGGTAAACACACAGTCAACACCGGGGTGCTCGCTGTAGATTGTTCGCAGCCGGTCCAGGTAGCCGGGAATAAAAATGTCGTCGCTATCCAGAAGTACCACCACCTCTTTTGTGGCGGCATCGAGGCCCTGACAGACTGCCTGCAGCTGCCCACTGTTAGCCTGTGTGATAATGGTAATGCCATGCTCCGTGGCGTAGCGTTGCAGCAGGGCAGGAGACTGATCGGTGGAGCCATCGTCAACCACAATAAGTTCATCCGCGGTTGCCAGTTGTGGCAGCACGCTGTCTAGCGCTGCGGATAAAAACTGCGCGTAGTTGTAGTTGTTTACCACAACAGATAGCGTCGGAGTATGGGTACTCATGGTCGAGGACCGCGCCGATAATTGCGCCACAATTGCAGGGTGGGTAACAATAGGCTCCAGGGTTCTACCAGGTATCTTTGCCACAGTCTGGAGGGATCGTGCACCAGTCGATACAACCAGGCCAGCCCGAGTTGACTCAGCCATTTGGGCGGACGTGCCTGGGCACCAGCGAAGTAGTCCAGGGTTGCTCCGGCCTGCATCGCCACTCCAGCATCCAGTGATGCCCTGTGCGCACTGAGCCATTGCTCCTGTCCGGGCATCCCCAACCCTACCAGCAATAGGTCTGGAGCGAAGTCGTTGATGGCGCTGCATACAGAGTCGCTGTCGAGATCGTAACCTGCATGTAACTCGATACGCAGGTTCGGATAGTTTTTCTGCAATAACACCCGAGCCCGGGTTACTACTGTGGCATGAGAGCCTAGATAGTAGATACTCCATTGTTGAGACTGCGCATGGGATAACAGGTCTTCGAAACGGTCCATCAACGAAAACCGCTGTTGTGCGCTAGTGCTTATTCCCATCCCCGCCAGAATAAACCGCAATGGTATGCCGTCGAGATAACATTCGTCGCACTGTTCATAGAATGCTGCAACGTCTGGGTTGGTCTGTCTCAGGTAAAGGCTGTGCAGGTTGTGATGGCCGGTTAGCCAGCCCCGTTGTTGCTGTTCAAGTCTTAGCGAGATGTTACCCAGCCATTTTTCGAAACTTATCGGTGTCAGCGTCGTTCCGAAATACGTGTGGGCAGCTCCTTGGTTTACTGTCACTTTTTGGGTCACTGTAGCCATTCTCTGAGGTCGCGACCGGTGAGCTGTTCCACTCTCCGTACATCGTTCTGGAAGTACGCTTTCAGTTGGTCCTTACTCTGTTCGTCGGGTGGCGGCAGAGGCGCCAGATTACTGTCGTCGACTTTTGCCTTGACCCGCATGGCAAGATTGTGCGGTAGCAGCTGCCGCACTGCTGTTTTGAGGCGATGTGAGTGCAGTAGCTTTTGTATCAGGCGCGAGCGGGGCAGCCCGGCACTGTTATAGCGATGTTGGAAGTCGGGCTGAATATCGGCATTGATATCAAGAAACTGCGCCACGCTGCGCCAAACACTGCCAGGATCTGCTTTTAGGTCCTCGTGGAACAGTATTAGCACTTTGGATGCAGCGAATGTGGTCTGGTACTGCGCCAGGCCCTCGCTGTATAGCCCCATCTGACGGTAGCGCAGCAGGAATTCAACATCGCTTCTGCTGGCTTCACAAGCCAGCGACTCGGCGAAGGATTCGCAGGGTTCGAGCATATCGCTGCGCGCATGGCACCAGGCCGAGTAGGCCCTGGCGACGGGATCGCGCAACATGATGATTATTCGGGCATTTGGGCTGAACTGACGAATTTTTTCAGCGGTGCCGGGCATGGACAGGTACCAGGTACTTGCTTCACCTATGACGTGTTGCGCTTGCCTCGCTCTGGCAAATAACGCCAGATAGTCTTTTTCATTGGATACCACGTAACGACTGGCGGGTGCCGGGCGGCCTTGACCGTCGAGATAGGGATAACCGTTTTCACCAAAGGCCAGAAATCCGGGTTCCTTGGGGAAGGACATCAGTACTTGGGGGTGTTGTCCCAACCAGCCGGACAGGGCGCTGGTGCCACATTTCTGCGCCCCGACCAGAAACAGGTTGGGGCGTTTTTCAGTAGGCATTGCGCCCGGTCCAGCCCCGGATGACGGTCAGGATGATGATTTTGATATCCAGCCAGAGTGACCAATGTTGTATGTAGTGCA
>JBLFXU010000214.1:0-5796 GCA_047609575.1 Bacteroidia bacterium
CATTGAGGCCGCTCATTTGTGCCAGCTGCTCCTGAGACCAACCTCGTTGTAGCCTCAACTTCCTCACAATCATCCTCTGCGCTCCTGTATCCACCTTGAATTCTGCACAATAGTCCCGTTTCAGCTACGACAGCTGGCCGACATTTCCCCGACAGGGCTAACTCAGTCCGGGAAATAAACCGTCAAGACCGCAAGTAGCCCCTCAAGCAGCTCACCAGAACAAGATTCCCAGAGAACTTCTCATAAGCACTATCACTGAATTTGCTTGTCTGCGCGGCATATCATCCCATTATATTTTAGACGCAAATTAGTCGACACAAATGCTGCTCACAAGGGCCAAAACGCTTATCATACCTGTCCGGAGCGACCTCCAACTTATTAGATATCGAAGATAATTCCCTTTTGAGTCAAACAGTTACCCATACACCTATGATGCAGCAGTTCTTGCGCATCAAAGCTGATCACCCACGCGATTTGTTGTTCTATCGCATGGGCGACTTTTACGAACTGTTCTTCGACGACGCCAAGAAAGCCGCAGACCTTCTGGATATTACACTCACCGCGCGCGGTAAGGCTGGGGGAGAGCCGATTCCAATGTGTGGCGTGCCCTATCATGCTGCGGAGAATTATCTAGCCCGGCTGGTAAAAGCCGGGGTTTCGGTGGCTATTGCGGAACAGTTTGGCGACCCTGCAACCAGCAAGGGGCCGGTCGATCGCAAGGTCGTGCGCGTAGTCACGCCCGGCACACTGTCCGATGAAGCCCTACTGGAAGACCGTGTCGACAACCTGCTTCTGGCGGTCAACCAGGCGCAGGATAACTATGGCATTGCCTATCTGGATTTGAGTACCGGCCGCTTTCGAGTCCTTGAGGTACAGGGAGAAGAAGCGCTAGCCGGGGAATTGCAGCGTCTGGATCCCGCTGAAACGCTGTATCACGAAAACCTGTTTCAGCCAGCCGTTATCGAGCGCCGCGGCAGTCGCAGCCAGCCCGCCTGGGAATTCGATCTCGAAAGTGCCCAGCGTGCACTGAACACACAATTCCAAACCCGAGACTTGAAAGGCTTTGGCTGCGAAAACCTGGCACTTGCCATCGGCGCTGCTGGCGCGCTGCTGCAATACGTGCGCGATACCCAACGCGGCAATCTGCCGCACATCCGCGGATTACAGCACGAAAGTCGGCAGGACAGTGTCATCATGGATGCCGCTACCCGTCGCAACCTTGAAATTGACGTCAACCTGACCGGTGGTGAAGACCACACCCTGCTGTCAGTAATGGACCGCGCAGTCACCGCCATGGGCAGTAGACTACTGCGGCGCTGGCTGCACAGGCCATTGACCAATATGGACCAATTGCGTTCGCGGCATGGTGCTATTAGCGCGCTGTGTGATAACTACCATTACGAAACTGTCCGCAGCGCACTGAAGGGCGTTGGCGACATGGAGCGCATACTGACGCGCGTGGCACTAGGCTCTGCAAGGCCTAGAGACCTGACCCGCCTGCACAGCTCATTGCAAGCCCTGCCGCAATTGCGCACAGAGCTGGGCAACTGCAGTTCGCAGCTGCTTACAACACTGTGCGAGCAGGCCGGGGAGTATCCCGATACGGTAGAACTGCTAGGACGTGCCATCATCGAAAATCCACCCGTTGTGCTGCGCGACGGTGGCGTTATCGCTGAGGGTTACGACGACGAGCTGGACGAACTGCGCCGCATCAGTGTCGGCGCTGGCGACTACCTGCTGGAGCTTGAAAAACGGGAACGCGAAGCAACCGGTATCAGTACTCTCAAGGTGGGCTACAACCGCGTCCATGGTTACTACATTGAGATCAGTCGCGCGCAATCGGAGCGTGCACCTGCGCAGTACATACGCAGGCAAACCTTGAAGAATGCCGAGCGCTTTATTACGCCAGAATTGAAGGGGTTCGAGGACAAGGCCCTGTCGAGCAAGAGCCGAGCGCTAGCCCGAGAAAAAGCACTCTACGAAGAATTACTCGTACGACTCAACGAGCAATTAGCTGAATTGCAGGACACAGCGGCCGCAGTCTCAGAGATCGACGTGCTGGCCAACCTGGCCGAGCGGGCGGACATTCTTAGCCTGTGCCAGCCCGAATTTTGTGACGAAGAGGTCTTTGAGGTCGTTGCAGGGCGACACCTGGTGGTGGAACAGGTCCTTGAGGAACCTTTCATCGCTAACGACACCCTGCTGAACACGCAACGACGCATGCTGCTGATCACTGGCCCGAATATGGGTGGTAAGTCCACCTATATGCGACAGAACGCCGTGATTGCCCTCCTTGCCCACATCGGTAGCTACATACCCGCAACCTCCGCTCGACTGGCACCCATGGACCGCATTTTTACGCGTATAGGTTCTTCCGATGATCTGGCCGGCGGCCGCTCCACCTTTATGGTGGAGATGACCGAGACAGCGAACATACTGCACAATGCCACACCGCGAAGCCTGGTACTGATGGACGAGGTTGGCCGTGGCACCAGCACCTTCGATGGCCTCAGTCTGGCGTGGGCAGCTGCCGTGGAACTCGCGCAAGAGGTTCAGGCCTTCACTCTCTTTGCCACTCACTATTTTGAGTTGACCTGCTTACCAGAGCAGTGCCCCACCATGGCCAACGTGCATCTGGACGCCACTGAGCACCAGGATCATGTCGTATTCATGCACAACATCCAGGAAGGCCCAGCCAATCGCAGCTTTGGCCTGCAGGTCGCCAAGCTCGCAGGCATACCCGCACCCGTATTGGCCGCCGCCGCAGAAAAGCTGAAGGAACTGGAATTAGGCGCACCAGGATCAGGTGCACCCCCCCCTCCAGTGCCCGCCCAGAATGACCTGTTCAACCGCTTAGAACCGCACCGGGCGGTCACCCTGCTAGAGAGCCTGGAGGTAGACGAATTGACCCCACGCCAGGCGCTGGAATTTTTGTACCAACTGAAGTCGGCACTGGACTAACTCAATGAGAGTTCAAACGCTATGACAGGCTTCAAAAAACACTCCGGACGCAGTGCCCAAAAGCCTTCATTTCTGGTATTTCAACGGGTAAACTAACGCCGCTTAGTTAGTCATCAATATTTATAGAGGCGATTTTGGAATGACATTTGTCGTAGGCGAAGATTGCATCAACTGCAAACACACCGATTGTGTGGAAGTATGCCCGGTTGATTGCTTTTACGAAGGACCGAATTTCCTGGTCATACACCCCGATGAGTGCATTGACTGCGCCCTGTGTGAGCCAGAGTGCCCGGTAGACGCCATTTTCTCGGAAGATGAGTTACCAGAAGACCAGGCGGTATTTCTGGAGCTGAATGCAGAACTGGCTGAGGTATGGCCCTGTATTACAGAAATGAAACCCGGCCCGCCAGATGCCGACGAGTGGGCTGGCAAACCAAACAAGCTGGCGTTGCTGCAACGCTAGCAATCGCCACGCACAAAGAGCCCCGTCATGGCAGCATGGCGGGGTTTTTTTTGGCTCTGCATTGCTTGGATGAATCACTTCTTAACGCGCCATTTACAGTCAGGGCATGTTCACCCGGCAGACCCGCCAAGACAGGCCTTCGTTGCTCAAAGTGCCAAGATATTCGCCACGAGGCCTGTCTACTTCCCACACACCTAACACCTGCCTACTACGCGTACTCCTCAATACCGTCCAATTGAAGCTATATCGGTACGCGCAAATATACGTGGGGGTACACGTGCAGTAACCGGGTGCACTTGGTTCCGATAGCTCACAATGGAAGGCTGGTTGATCAAGGCCTCTCAGAGCGAATATCTCAGCCTTCTGAGCGGCGAGAGGCCTTGAGCAACCGGCCGTAGACTAGTGAACCCAAACAGCGAGCATCGATACTGCGTCGCAGTTTTAGGCTTTAGAATTAGGCGACTGATGGAATTTCTCTGCGAGCTTACGCTGCGACTATGCTGCGTGTGAGAGGCAGACAGGCCGGTGTAGTTCGAGACGATGCCTATCGCTGCCACTTTTTCCCTTGGTCGAAGACGCAGTTACGGCCTACACTGGGCAACGATTACTGGCATGCTCCTCGCACCCACCCTAACTGGCAGATCGGAGTACACTTTCATGGATTGGCGCGTAGCATTTGGACTGACCCTCACCACTGTCTGGGTATCCACGGGAGTAACCTATCTGCTGGGTGTGGTGGGCTGGAGCAACTTTGTCTACCTACCTACTGCGGACATTGGCAGCTTTCTTGAGGGGGCGTTTGCGCCACTGGCATTCCTGTGGCTGGTCATCGGTCACTTCATGCAACAGAAGGAAATTACCGCGAACACCACCGCGGTGAAGCTGCAGGAAAAAAGCGCGGCTCGCATGGAGTTGCACTCCCGCCGCGACAGTTATTTCAGCTTGCTGACACTGGTGCAGGACCAACTGGGCGCGATCACATCATTTCACTATATTTCCGTGTGCGGACCCACCGGCTCAGCGGTGATGAAATCAGAGGAATTTACCGACCTGCGCACACAAGCCAGCACCGGCGACAACGCGCTGTTTGTGCGCAAGATGATTTCGCTCGCAATCGACAACCGCGAAGACCCGGCCCTATTGCAGGAAATTTTTTACGGCACCGATGTGCGCAAACGTCACTCGGACAATTTTAGCCGAACTTTTTCCAAGTTGCTGGCGGCCGCAAAGGACGTCGATACCGACGACATGCTAACGGATGCGCTACTTAACGGCTCCGCGCAAGGTCTTCTGTATCGTGTCATCACAACGGTAAAAGCCGGCGAAAGTTTTGGCAACTTGATTGGCACAAATACTGTAGACACCGCAGCCGCAGCAACACAATAAGGGCACAACAGACAATATTTTGACGCCCCCAAAAGGCGCAAACACTTAGGCACGAAACGTTACCCTGGCCTCTTCCTCACGCTGTAGCGCAATAAATCGCGGTCGGCGCAGACCCTGACCTAGCGCTGTATCCGAACGACCAGTGACAAAGACAACATCTCGAATTGCAGCGGTACAACACCCACCGACGCGTAGCCAATGCTCTCATTCCGCTTGCGGACTACACTTTAATCCGGTGGCCAAGGACGATAGGCCATCACCCAGCCGAAAGTCTAGCGGGGTCTTTTTGGGCCTGCTCAATAAGGTGTAACCTCGATGCTGCGGAACTTCACCGTGCCCTCTTCCCAGTGCTGTAGCGCAATAAAGCCGGCGGTAGCATCTGCGTTGTGCAACTGCGCAGTCACTTCGCCATTCACCCGCACTTCCAAATGCGGACCACGCGCCAGTACTTCATAAGTATTCCAACGGTCCACCGTTTCCACCTGCGCCAACGGAGGCATCGCCTTAAAAACGATCGCACCGGTGCGCGCCTCCTGGTTGGGATGGTGGTCCCATATATTGAGTTCGTAACAGGTGTCGGGATGAATCCGGTCGCGGTCATGGCAGCGAATGAAGATCCCGGAGTTGGTGGTCGCATCAACCCAGAACTCCACCTTCAGGTGAAAGTCGCCGTAGCTGTTGAGCGTGGAAAGAAAGCCCTCGCCCTTGCCAGTGGCCACTATAGCGCCCTGCTCCACCTGCCACTCAATGTCACCGGAAGGCGTCCAACCGGTGATCGAAATACCGTTGAACAAGGGTATTTTTTGCTCCGCGTGAATAGACATTGAGACGAGAAGAAGGCCCCATACAAACGCCCTGAACATCTTGACACTCCCCGCTAGTAGGAATTGGGCAGACCCAACCTCCACTCAGCAATATAATTAAGAATCATTTCTTTTGAAATCGGCGCTATTTTTAACAACTGCGCGCCGTTCCACGGCTGTAAC
>JBLFXU010000215.1:0-5782 GCA_047609575.1 Bacteroidia bacterium
TGATGAAGCTGAATCTTTCTCTACCTGCACTGCCGATAGCCTGCCTGACGCCGCCGTAATTCGTGAACAGTTGATACATTCCGGGATGTGGCCAACATTGCGCACGCGTCCCTTCAGCAAAGTGCCGGCAATTGATGCCAAAGCCGCCGCCATTTTTATTACCGCCATGGACACCCATCCACTGGCGGCAAATCCCGAACCGATTATTGCCGAGCAGGCCGAAGCCTTTGCGCTGGGCCAGGATTTGCTGGCACAGCTGACCGAAGGCAAGGTCTACGTGTGTTGCGCGGATGGTGCGCAGGTAGCACAGGGCAGCAGCTCAAATATTGAACTGGCGCTATTTGGCGGCCCCCACCCGGCAGGACTTGCCGGCACGCATATTCATTTTCTGGAAGGCGCCAGCGCTGACAAAATCGTTTGGACCATCGGATACCAGGATGTTATCGCCATCGGTCGCCTGTTTCTGGATGGTCGTCTCTACACCGAACGCGTCGTGTCGCTTGCTGGGCCACAGGTAGAAAATCCACGTATGTTGCGCACCCGCGTTGGCGTGGACCTCCAGGCGTTGTGTGCGGGCCAGCTCAAGAATGGCGAGAACCGTATCATCTCTGGCTCTGTGCTTGGCGGGCGTCGTGTGCAGGGTGCGACCGCGTATCTGGGGCGGTATCACAACCAGATTTCCGTGTTGCTGGAAGGGCGGCACAGGGAGTTGTTTGGCTGGTTTTCTCCAGGTTTCCGCAAGCACTCTAATCTTGGTATCTACGTGACCAGTTTTCTGGGTACCAAGCCGCTGCCTATGACGACCAGTACCAATGGCAGCGAACGGGCCATCGTGCCAGTTGGCAGCTACGAGAAAATCATGCCAATGGATATCCTCCCGACCCAGCTGCTGCGCGCACTGGTTGTGGGCGACACTGAAATGGCGCAGGCACTGGGATGCCTTGAGCTCGAAGAGGAAGATCTAGCGCTTTGCAGCTACGTCTGCCCGGGCAAGTACGAATATGGTCCTATCCTGCGTGATAATCTCACGCGCATCGAGAAGGAGGGTTAACCCGTGGCTTTAAGAGAAATTCTCGATGATCTTGAGGTTCATTTCAAGGAAGGCGGCAAACTGCAGAAGTGGTATGCCCTTTACGAAGTGTTCGATACCTTCCTGTATAGCCCTTCATCAGTAACCCGTTCCACCGCCCATGTTCGGGATGGCGTGGATCTCAAGCGCATCATGATCACTGTATGGCTGGCAACTTTCCCCGCTATTTTCTACGGCATGTACAACCTTGGCGCGCAGGCCACAGACGTTATGTACGCCAGTTACGCTGTTGAAGGTTGGCGCGGCTGGTTGATCGAGCTTATAGGGGGCTATGACCGCAGCAATATGTGGCATTGCTTCTGGTATGGCGCGGTCTTCTTCCTGCCCATTTATATCACCACTTTTGCGGTCGGTATCGCCTGGGAAATCTTGTTTGCTGTGCGCCGTGGCCATGAGGTGAACGAGGGTTTCTTTGTTACGTCCATCCTCTTTGCGCTCATTTGCCCTCCGGACCTGCCCTTGTGGCAGGTAGCGATGGGTATCAGTTTCGGTGTGGTAATTGGCAAGGAGGTGTTTGGTGGCACCGGTAAAAACTTCCTGAACCCTGCACTGACGGGCCGTGCCTTTCTGTATTTTGCCTATCCAGCGCAAATGTCCGGCGATGCGGTATGGGTTGCCGTTGATGGCGCCACCGGAGCTACGCCGCTGTCTATTGTCGCCTCCCAGGGCATGGCTGCACTTGAGCAGCAGTGGGACTGGATGGATGCCTTTCTTGGCGCAATTCCCGGATCCATTGGAGAGACATCTACCTTGGCTATCCTGATCGGCATGCTGATATTGTTGGTTACACGGATAGCGTCCTGGCGCATTATCCTGGGCGTGTTCCTGGGTATGGTGGCCTTTTCCACGCTGCTCAATCAGGTCAGCTCAGACAACCCGGCTTTCGCCATGCCCTGGTACTGGCATTTGGTTACTGGTGGCTTCGCTTTTGGCATGGTCTTTATGGCCACTGATCCAGTGTCTTCTGCTATGACCAACTCGGGTAAGTGGGCGTTCGGCATCTTGATCGGTGTTATGACGGTGCTCATTCGCGTGATCAACCCGGCCTTTCCCGAGGGCATCATGCTGGCAATTCTCTTTGCCAATTTGTTTGCGCCCTTAATGGACCACTTTGTGGTGCAGGCTAATATCAAAAGGAGGCTCGCCCGTGTCCAGTAACGACAGCATAGGCAAGACCCTGACAGTCGCTTTCTTGCTGTGCATTGTCTGCTCCGTGATCGTGTCTACCGCCGCGGTGCTGCTAAAGCCTGCGCAGGAAATCAACAAGACACTGGATCGCAAGCGCAACATTTTGCAGGCGGCAGGCATGTATGAAGAGGGCCTCACTGTCGAGGAACAGTTCGCGCAGATATCCACGCGTATCGTCGACCTGCGTACTGGCCTTTTTACTGACGAGGTCGATCCTCTGCTCTACAACCAGCGCAAGGCCGCCAAAGACCGTGCCTTGTCCATTGCCCTGTCATCTGAAGATGATCTTGCCAAAATCGCCCGGCGCGAGAATTTTGCCATCGTGTACCTGGTAGAGGATACCTCTGGCTCAGTCGACAAGATCATCCTGCCTGTGCATGGCTATGGTTTGTGGTCCACCTTGTACGGCTTTATCGCGCTGGAGGCTGACGCCAATACGGTTGCCGGTCTGGGTTTTTATGAGCATGGCGAAACACCTGGGCTGGGTGGCGAAGTGGATAACCCCCGGTGGAAATCTATATGGCCAGGTAAACAGGTTTATCGAGATGGCGAGGTGGCCATTGAACTGATTCGAGGTTCTGTGAATAAAGCCAGTACAGAGGCCGCGTGGCAGATTGACGGACTTGCCGGTGCAACCCTGACATCCCGCGGTGTAACCAACCTGGTACAGTTCTGGCTGGGCGAAAACGGTTTTGCGCCATTTCTTGCAAACATTAAAACCGGGGAGGCCTGAACATGGATTCCGTTAAAGACACGCTTGTAGGCCCCATATTCAAGAACAACCCGATCGCTCTGCAGATTCTGGGAATCTGCTCAGCGTTGGCGGTGACGTCCTCACTGCAAGTGACCCTTGTCATGTGTGTGGCACTGACATTTGTGACCGCTTTTTCCAACCTCGGCGTCTCGGCGATTCGTCGCCATATTCCAGGCAGCATCCGGATCATTGTGCAGATGGTGATTATCGCCTCTTTGGTGATCGTAGTAGATGAGTTCCTCAAGGCTTATGCCTATTCCATCTCTAAGCAGCTATCGGTATTTGTCGGTCTGATTATTACCAACTGTATTGTCATGGGTCGAGCAGAGGCCTTCGCCATGAAGAACCCTCCGCTGCCCAGCTTCATAGATGGTATCGGCAACGGCCTGGGTTACAGCGTTGTGCTGATTGCAGTGGCAATTGTTCGCGAGTTGTTTGGTTCAGGCAAATTGATGGGCTTCGAGATTCTGCCTTTGGTTACTGACGGCGGTTGGTACAACCCTAACGGCCTGTTGCTGTTACCTCCCAGTGCCTTCTTCCTGATCGGCTTGTTCATCTGGGCTTTGCGTACGTTCCAGAAAGAGCAGGTGGAAGAGAATCAATACAAGATGGCCAAGCACACAGTCGTGAAGGAGGGCGTGTAGATGGAAGCCATGCTTAGCCTGTTTGTTCGGGCGATCTTTATAGAAAATATGGCGCTGGCCTTCTTCCTGGGCATGTGCACATTCCTGGCTATCTCGAAGAAGATACAAGCGGCTCTGGGCCTTGGTATTGCGGTGACCGTTGTACTGACCATTACCGTCCCGGTGAACAATCTGCTGTACAACTACCTGCTGGCTGATGGCGCTTTAGCCTGGGCTGGATTCCCGGATGTCGATCTGAGCTTTCTTGGACTGCTGTCTTATATAGGCGTGATTGCAGCACTGGTGCAGATTCTGGAGATGTTTTTGGATAAGTTTGTACCGGCGCTCTATAACGCGCTGGGTGTGTTCCTGCCGCTGATTACTGTGAACTGCGCCATTTTGGGTGCTTCACTGTTCATGGTTGAACGCGATTACACCTTTACCGAAAGCGTAGTGTTTGGCGCAGGCTCTGGCGTCGGTTGGGCGCTCGCTATCGTTGCGTTGGCGGGTATTCGCGAAAAGCTCAAGTACTCGGATGTGCCTGAAGGTCTCCAGGGCTTGGGTATTACTTTTATCATCGTCGGTCTGATGTCTCTTGGCTTCATGTCCTTCGGTGGCATCGACATCTGAGGCAATAAAGCTCTTATGGATATGACTATTGTATTCGGCGTCGGCATGTTTACAGCCATTGTGCTGGTGCTGGTGTTTATCATTCTTGCTGCCCGCTCCACCTTGGTGAGCAGCGGTGATGTGTCGATTTTGATAAACGGGGAAAGGACGATCACTGTTCCCGCAGGGAGCAAATTGTTGCAGACCTTGTCCGAGGCCGAGCTGTTCCTGCCCTCTGCTTGCGGTGGCGGTGGTACGTGTGCCCAGTGCAAGTGCATTATCACCGATGGCGGCGGTTCCATGCTGCCCACGGAAGAATCTCATTTTACGCGTCGAGAAGCTGCTGAAGGCTGGCGCCTGAGCTGTCAGACCTCTGTAAAACAGGACATGAAAATTGAGGTTCCTGAAGAAGTCTTCGGTGTGAAGCAGTGGGAATGTACTGTTGAATCAAACCCGAACGTCGCGACCTTCATTAAAGAACTGACCTTGCGTTTGCCCGAAGGCGAGAACGTAGATTTCCGTGCAGGTGGTTATGTGCAACTTGAATGTCCGCCGCACCATGTCAACTACTCCGACTTCGATATTGAAGAAGAGTACCGGGGCGACTGGGAACGGTTTGGATTCTTTAAAGTCGTATCTGATGTTAAAGAGCCGGTAATTCGCGCCTATTCCATGGCCAATTATCCTGAAGAGCAGGGTGTCGTCAAATTCAACATCCGTATCGCTACGCCGCCCCCTGGCAGTGAAGGTATTCCAGCTGGTGAAATGTCTTCCTGGACATTCAATCTAAAGCCCGGCGACAAAGTGACAGTGTTCGGCCCCTTCGGCGAGTTTTTTGCCAAAGAGACCGAGGCAGAGATGGTCTTCATCGGCGGTGGTGCTGGTATGGCGCCCATGCGCTCACACCTGTTTGACCAGCTAAAGAGGCTGCACTCCAAGCGTAAGATATCGTTTTGGTATGGCGCGCGTTCACTCAAAGAAATGTTCTACGTTGAAGATTACGATCAACTGGCCGCCGATAACGGGAATTTTGACTGGCATGTAGCGCTGTCGGATCCACAGCCGGAAGATAACTGGGATGGCCTGACTGGATTCATTCACAATGTGCTATTTGAACAGTACCTGAAAGAGCATCCGGCACCGGAGGACTGCGAGTACTACATGTGTGGACCTCCGATGATGAATGCTGCCGTGGTGCAGATGTTGTTAGATCTGGGCGTTGAACCCGAAAACATCATGCTGGATGACTTTGGTGGTTAATCGCTACACGGCGCTTTGCCAGAGCCACTCCCGGGAGTGGCTTTTTTGTTTGTTGCTCTGTTTCACATTGGCAGGCTGTGAACGTCCCGCGCAGACAGTCAAGCTGACCGGTGCCACCATGGGTACCACCTGGCACGTGACTTACTTGCAGGGAAAGGCTAGCCCGGATGCTGATCAGGCTACACGCAATATTCAGTCGCGCCTGGACGCCGTAAACGCCAGTATGTCGACTTATCAGCCGGCGTCGGAAATAAGCCG
>JBLFXU010000216.1:0-5761 GCA_047609575.1 Bacteroidia bacterium
GGCGCTGCCGATAACTCTGGGCAAGCCTGGTAGCCTGATCATCACCGCGCTTATCGATATTTCCGCTGACCGCAGGCGCTGCGACTTTAGCAGGCCTGGGTTCTTCAGTGCCCAAAGTAGATTCTTCGAACAGCACCAGTAATTCATAGGTCCCACCATTGTCGAGCACAACCTGTCGGGGCATTACCTTGGCCAAAAACACATTGCCCCGAACGGGCAAGCTATCTTCGACCACATAAATAGCCTGTTGGTTCGCATTCTCGATAATGGCATACCCCAGGCCGTCCTCCGTAGACGCTACGATACCGCGCAGCTTCAGTTGCAGGCTGGTTTCCCGAGCGCCCTCCTCTATGCCCTCACGGGAATCAGTCTCGACTGCTACCTCAATAACAGCCTGAACCGTCGCGCCAGCCTCCCCGAATAAATGCCAACCCACCATGCGATTGATATCAACAGGCACAGCGATAGCTCTAGAGCTAGCGGCTGACAATGGATTAATAACGCTGGGCGGCGCAACATTGCCGCTTTCGGCATTGGGGACTAGTGCCCACAGCAGCCTAGTAAGCGACAGCAGCATCCACACAACGACAAGCAACAGGATAACCTGACGTATCCGACGCGCGCGACGCGGCTGCGCCATCGCGTTCAGCGCACCCATGAGAGCGACACCTGCTCGCTCTGACACCACACTAGAATTACCGAGCCAATCAGCTGGCACCAATTACTCCCTTGAGCCTCCCGCGAACATTACCCGACGGGATCCATAACATCTCCGATTATAAGATGAGCCGCTCAAAGTTGAAACTCCTGTGTACCTGACAAACTGCCGAACGTGATGCGTATCCAACGGACACTTAACCCAACATATCTTGACCTGTGCTATAGAGTGTGACCTACTTTCTGTTATGCCTCACCGATACTCAGCCCGTCACAACAATAACTCGCTTAAGGATTGCCTCGGCAAGCCTTGCACACATTGCTCACGCCATGAGTTCTAAAACTAAAACTTGTTCACCTAATCGTTTATGCCCACACACGCGATTAACCTAAAAATTTGCACACCACTACAAACAGTCCACCTGCCCTGCGAGCCACACCATGATGAATTTTGATATCCCCGAATACTTGATGAGCTACCTACATACCCTCGATAACTTTATCGAAAGTGAGATTCTGCCGCTGCAAATGCAAGATGATAACAATCGATTCTTTGACCATCGACGCGAGGATGCACGTACAGACTGGGACAGGAATGGGCTACCCAACGAGCAATGGGAAGAACTGCTAGTGGAAGCCAAGCGGCGGGCTGATGCCGCTGGACACTTTCGTTTTTCCTCACCCAAAGAGTACGGCGGTAAAGACGGCAGTAATTTGGAAATGGCAATCATACGCGAACACCTTGCCACCAAGGGACTCGGACTGCACAACGACTTACAGAATGAACACTCGATCGTCGGCAATAATGTTGGATTATTGCTAATGATTCAGTACGGATCGACACAGCAAAAAGCCGACTGGATTGATGATCTGTGTGAAAGTCGTCGATATTTTACCTTCGGCATTACAGAGACCGCCCATGGATCAGATGCGACCCATATGGAAACCTTTGCCACACGCAACGGCGATACGTGGACAATCAATGGTGAAAAGTCTTGGAATACCGGCATTCATCGTGCTGGTCATATTCTAGTCATTGCGCGAACAAGCGGCGACGCTGGCGACGCTGGCGGCCTCACGGCCTTTCTCGTACCGACTGACACTCAAGGGTTTAAAATCGAAGAGATGTTGTGGACATTCAATATGCCAACGGATCACGGCAGGGTGTCTTTTACGGAAGTGAAGGTGCCGCACAGTTGCATTCTTGGCGGTGAGGGAAAGGCTCTGCAGGTGGTACAGCATTTCTTTAATGAGAATCGCATTCGCCAGGCTGCCTCTTCCTTAGGCGCAGCTCAGTACTGTATTAACGAATCCGTGAACTATGCAATGCAGCGAGCGCCCTTCGGAAAACCTCTGTCGAATAACCAAGGGATTCAATTTCCTTTGGTGGAGCTCCAAACGCAAGCAGAAATGCTGCGCGCCCTCATACACAAAACGGCTTGGCAAATGGACACTAAGGGCGCTTTTTCGGTATCCGACAAAATATCGATGTGCAACTTTGTCGCCAATCGACTGTGTTGCGATGCCGCCGACCAAGCCATGCAAGTACATGGCGGGCTCGGTTATTCACGCCACGCCCCTTTCGAGCATATTTATCGCCATCACCGCCGCTACCGGATTACCGAGGGTACAGAGGAGATACAGAAGCGCCGGGTAGCCGGCTATATGTTTGGATTTATGGATAGGAAGGCGCCCAAAGGCGTCACAATCTAGCGGGCATGCTGGTGAGAACTCACATTATATTTTGGTGACGGTTTACTACAGCACGGTAACAGCTAGTGCAGGCATCAAATTCTAAAGAATAAAAAACCCGCCGAAGCGGGTTTTAACACCTGATGCTCTTCTAGGCTTTTTTCCGTCTTGCGACTCCAGCCAGCCCGAGCAAGGCAGATCCGAACAGCCACACGGCCCCGGGGATGGGAACGCTACTAACTTCGTACGTATACTCCACCTCAGCATAGGGCGCATTTCCGCTTAATACATTACAGTTACTGAAGTTCCACCAGCCACAGATGTGCTGTACCTCTTCTCCGAAGTCAACCAAGACAACGCTGTTACTCATAAAGGCCTCTGTTTGCGCCGCAGTAAGGTCAAAGTTCAATTTGTATTGGTACGTATTGATATTGGAAAAGCCTTTCATAGTCACATCGTAGGCTTTGGCAGAAACGCGATTAAAATTTCCCTTATCAACCCCGCCGATCGTTATTTTCGTTGAGTATTCCGTCGAGATGTCATTAAAATCGCCCTGTACCGAGACAGTAAAACTGCTGGTACTACCAAGCTCATAAGCACCCGGATTGAAATCAAAAGTAAAATTTTCACCGTCAACCGTCTGCTCTTGCGTTTGCAATATTGTCGCTGCGTTCACGGCTGCAGCAGTAAAGAACAAAACACCAAAAAAAATCATCTTTTTCATAATCATGCCTACTATTTTATAATTGAAGCCAGACAGCAACTAAGTTTTTGTTTGTTTTATCAACGCTATGATTCAATCCTACCCCCGCCCATAAATACCGACATTGTACTTTTGGGCAGTTTTTGAATTTATATTAGGCTATTCTAAGAATCACCACTCGATATCGCTGTATCGCAACCCCAAGGCTAGCCAAAAATTCTTATATAATGCAATAAAATCAAAGGTTTACCGGAATATTGCTTTGCCTTTCCAGTGCCAATGCAGAAACATCAGGCACTGATGATTCTAGGCGGCGATCACGATTGCAACGCGATACATCGATGTCACCCGCCCGGGGAGGGCAAATAGGTGGCGGCTAGCACGTCGGATGCCGAACCTAGGCTATCGCACCCAACGGGCCCTAGCCTGATGCAATCCGGAATATTTAGGGTTATCAATAGCACAGGAATGTAACGCACGCTGCCTAAGATAAGTGAGAATTCGCTCATCTTGGGCCATAGTGCCATCGCGAAGCGCAAGCGCAATTTGTCGCGTGACCGGGCCCGCCTGCTCATCAAGGTCAAGTGTGGAGGCTATCTGCTTGTCGAGCTCGGCTAAACCAGCGCCCATCTCCAGTTCTCTGGCCACAATGCCCAGCGCATTGGCTGCCACTCTGGTGGTATACGCCTTAAAACCATCCAACTCGGGCAATACCTCCTCGCGTAAAAACTGACGGACAGCCGCCAGCAGCTCTGTTGACTCAGTACCACTCATACAGACTCTCCTTCCATCAATAGCAGTAGATCGATTTCAGCCTCCGATAGGCGTCGGCCTACCGCTGCCCTCTCCAGACTAGAATCCTCTCCACTTCGATACATCTCCAGCATGCGAAGACACACCATGCCCCAGGATAGAGCGGCGTGCACCTGCCAATAATGGATATCCGCCATCGCGGGCGCCATACCAGCGACAGACTCATAGCCCGCCAAAAGATCTGCATAGTCACCAAATCCGCCCACCGGCTTGGGCGAACCAAAGCGCCAGACATTGGCACAGATATATCCTAGGTCCTGAACGGGATCACCCAGGTGCGCCAGCTCCCAATCCAACACGGCGACAAGTCCATCTTCATCTACCAGTAAATTACCATTGCGAAAGTCCCCATGCACCAGGGTGCGCAGGGGGTCTCGACGCGGCTTATCCCGCAGCCAATTGAGCCCCAATTGCAGCACAGGGGATAGGTTTCCATGCGTGTCGAGCAGCTCCTGGGCGCGTTGAAACAGAAGCACACCACTATGATCGGATAAACCTTCCGGTAGTGATTCCAGCGGAATCTTATGGATGCGACCCAGAGTCTGGCCGCACTGGAAAGCCAGTCGCTCGAGCGCGTCTCGATAGCAATCGTCCGCCAGCAGACGAAAAGGCAGCGCCTCGCCCCGCTCCCGAGACATAATATAGCCCTGCCCCAGCCCATGTTCAGGGCGCAGAACTAATCGCACGAGAGGAACAGGGACCCCATATTGGCCAGCGATGTCTATCAGTGCGGCCTCATCCTTCAGAGTCAGCTCACCCACCGCATTCTCAACGCCGCGGATCTGGCCGGGCGACCGTCGCAGGATCAAAGGCTCAGGCTCTTTGATCCGCACCCAATCAAAAGACCACGTCTCCATATTGGCCCCGCCGGAAAGGCGCTTCAGACCCTTAATGCTTGCGCCATTAGCAAGTGCGGTTTCCTCGGCACCTGCAAGTGCTGCCCGCAGACAGTCAGCGATACCCTTGACATCGGCTGTGCCAGTGAGCGTTTCTTCCATCACCCTATAGCTCCCTGTGCCTTTAATGCCTCGATTTCTGTTGCAGTCAGCCCCAGTAGGTCAGACATCACACTGTCCGTATTCGCACCGAGTAAGGGCGCCGGACTAAAACTCTCCTCCTTGGTGCGTGACAGTTTAATCGGGTTACCCGGCCCTCGAGTACTGCCCCCATTAGGGTGACGAAGCTCTACCACCATGTTGCGATGCAACACTTGAGGATCAGACAAGGCTTGGCTAATGCTATTGACAGCGGAGCAGGGAATACGTTGCTTCTCCAGTTTCTCCAACCAATAAGCGCAACTTTGCCGCTCTAGCGCGTCATTGAGCCAACGGTTGATGAGCGCTCTATCTTTCCAACGTCCGGGCTGTGTGTCGTACAACGTATTGTCAAACTCAGGGCAGTCCACCACGACCTTCAGGTGTTGCCAAAAGTTATCAGTAATCACCGCGATAACGATAACCCCGTCTGCACAGCGAAATGTATCGTAGGGCACGTGAACAAAATGCGCGTTACCGATAGGATAGGGGTCTTTCCCGGAGAGGCCATGCATGGTCGCCATGTAATTGAGCATGGATATCTGGCAATCGACCATCGCGATGTCTATATGCTGGCCAAGGCCACTGCGCTCCCTTTCGTAAAGCGCCGCCAGAACACCCATGACACCAAACATACCGCCACCAAGATCACCAATGGGAATTCCGGCTCGCACCGGATGCTCCCAATCAGGCCCCGTAATAGACATCCCGCCGCCACTGGCCTGTGCGACCTGGTCAAATGCAGGGCGGTTGGCCCTCGGGCCATCTGAGCCATAGCCTGTAACAGTGCAAGTGATGATGCGCGGATTGACTTGGCTGAGCGTGTCGAAGTCTATCCCCAGACGCTGAGGCACCCCCGCTG
>JBLFXU010000217.1:0-5760 GCA_047609575.1 Bacteroidia bacterium
TGGCATAGACGATCGCATCTGGGTGTTTGATCTGGACACGGCAGAAATGGTGCTGGAATTCCTGCTGGGTGCTCTGTCTACCAATGGCTCATGCAACGACCTGGTGCTGGACGAAGACGGCATAGCCTATGTCACTGATCCAGCCAATCCGTTTCTTTACAGGCTGGACCCCAGCAGTGGTGAGGGCAGCGTTCTTGTCACAGACCCGCTGTTCGCAGACGTTACCGGCTTAAGCCTGGGACTCAATGGCATCGCTGTTGCCCCAGATGGCAGCGCTTTGATTGTGGCAAAGTTTGCACCGGCGACACTGTTTCGCGTGAGCCTGCCCAACGCTGACACCATCAGCACCATTACACTGAGCGGTGATCCACTGCCAGCACCGGACGGCCTGGTAGAATTGGACGGTGATATCTATACCGTATCCAACGACGGTGTCAGCCGCGTGCGCCTGAACGCCGCAGCCACCGCAGGTGAAGTAATTACAACGCCGCAAATCAGCGGCCTGTCTACCGCCACAGTGGCAGATGACGCGGTCTACGTTATAAAGAGTGAGGTCACCAATTTTGTGCTCCTTCTACCACTGATGACACCTTTCGAGATTTTCAGCGTCGACTTGGAAGCCTTCGGGCCCTGATCCGACAGTTGTCCGATGCTTGCGGCAGATCAAGGGGCCGACACGTACCCGACGCAGGATGGATAGCACGGACATGGAAGGTGTAACGACATGAAAGTAATTGCAAACTACCGTGACAAATATCTGAAACAGGCATTCCGAACAATTGACGTCCCCCATGATCTCGACTCGGTAATGGATACAGACACCGAGGCCGAAGTAGCGTCTGCCACGGTTGGGCTGAGCGAGGACGCAGTCAATAACATCTGGCAGGCTTGCGAAGACCTGTATCGCAGCAGTGTCTATCCGATGATGGGCTTTTGTCTGCGTCACCGCGGCGAGATCGTCCTTAATCGCACCCTGGGTGAATCCCGCCCCGGCATTACCGCCGCACTGGATACACCCGTGGGTCTCCACTCCGCCTCCAAGGCTGTCAGCGCTGTGCTCATTCACCTGCTGGCCGAGCAGGGGCATGTGAACCTGCTGAATCCGGTGAGCTACTACATCCCGGCTTTCGCCGCACAAGGCAAAGGCTCCATTACTCTGCAACAACTGCTCAGTCATAGCGGTGGTGTACCCAACGTTCCGGAAGATACCGACATTGAACTACTGTTTGATCATGACGCAAGTCTGAAGATGATTTGCGCCGCGGCTCCCACCAACCACCAAAGCCGTGACCAGGCCTATCATGCGGTGACCTCCGGCTTTCTGTTCAACGAGCTCATCAAGATAACCACCGGTCTGGATGCACAACAGTACCTCGACCGCTATATTCGCAAGCCGATGGGAATGCGCTATTTTCGCTTCGGCTTGACCAAACGCGAGCAGGCCAAGGTTGCACACAACAGCATCACCGGAATGGACATCAAGCTAATCAACAATGCGCTGACTGGCGTGCTTGGCGCCGATCCCGATACGGTAATAGCGGCAACCAATGACGCACGCTTCTTCAATGCAGTCATCCCCTCAGTCAATTTGTATGCCACAGCCGAGGAGCTCTCGCGCTTTTACCAAATGCTGCTCAATCACGGTGAATGGCAGGGCAAGCGAATTCTAGACCCACTGACCGTGCATCGGGCGACACGCCCACTGGATAAAACCGAGTTGGACCGCACACTAATGCTGCCCATGCGTTACAGCGCGGGCATGATGCTGGGAGGCAGCCCTGTAGGCATGTACGGCAAAAATACTCAGTACGCCTACGGACATCTGGGCTATTCAAACATTCTCGGCTGGGCAGACCCGGAGCGCGATATCACAGTTGGGCTGGTCAACTCAGGCAAGCCTGTGATTGGCCCGCACATGAAAGCACTACCAGGCTTTATCACCAAACTGTCCGCAGCGTGTGAACCCTTTGTGGACATGGCGACAGACGAACCCGCTTATCAAAGAAAACCTAAACCACATAGCAAATCCACACCGCACAAAGAGCACACGTACAAACGCATATCTGCACGCAAACGCACACCAAACCGTAAAACCCATTAGGGTGAAGGAGATCAATTGAGCGATACCCCCAGAAACCAGCAGATAGTGCTGGCTGCCCGTCCAAAAGGTGAACTAAAAGAAACGGACTTCAAACAGGTGGATGTACCAATGCCCAGCATCGGCGAGGGCGAGGTACTCGTTCAATCCCGCTTTCTTGCGGTAGAGCCTGCCATGAAAGGCTGGATGGAAGCCCGCGTGGATTACACCGCGCCCATCGAGTTGGGCGGCGTCATGCGGGGCTGGGGCAACGGCATCATCGCAGAATCCAACAACCCAGACTTTCTGGTCGGCACACCGGTATCCGGCATGCTCGGGTGGCAGCGCTACGTGGCCAGTAACGGCAAAAATATTCCTCTACAGCCACTGCCTGATGGTGTCTCACCACCGGTGGCATTGAACGTACTGGGCATCACCGGCCTCACCGCCTGGTTTGGCATGAATGACATCGGCAAACCCAAAGCGGGCCAGACTGTGCTGGTATCGGGCGCTGCAGGTGCCACCGGCTCTGTTGCCGGACAATTGGCGCGCATCGCCGGTGCCCGCGTCGTCGGCATTGCTGGCGGCAAGGAAAAATGCGACTGGCTGGTAGCGGAACTGGGTTTTGACGCTGCCATTGACTATAAGAACGAGGCACTGGCAACGCGCATAAAGGAACTGTGCCCACAAGGTATCGACGTGTACTACGACAACGTAGGCGGTGAGATGCTCGACATCGCTCTGGCCAATCTCGCAGACTATGCACGCGTTGTTCTGTGCGGTGGCATTTCCCGTTACAACAAAACGGGGAAAATCCCAGGACCAGTGAACTACTTCAATCTGGTTTACCGCAAGGCCCGCATGGAAGGCTTCATTGTCGGTCAGTTCGCGCCGCGCTTTGGTGAAGCCCTGCAATCATTGACGGGGCATCTAAAAAGTGGAGAGCTACGCGGCAGGGAAACCATACTGGTAGGCTTCGATCAACTGCCCCGTGCACTAATGAATCTGTTCACCGGCGACAATATCGGTAAACAGATGGTCGCAGTAGACGTTGATGGGAAGGTGGGCGTTGATACAGGGGCGGACGTCTAAATAAATGGATGTCATCAACTACAGCGCATCGCGCCGTCTGCTCACTATCGCCCGGGGGCATCCCTATGAACGCGATGCCTTTCACGCCCTGTTTGAAGGGTTGGATGAATACGACGTAAACCACGTCGAGCAACCCGTTGCGCAACAATTACTGGGGCCTGCAACGGCCAGCGAGTTTGACGCCATTTTGTGCTATGACATGCCCGGCGTGGACTTCACCAGTGAAAACGCACCGCAGCTGGTAGCGCCCTCGGATCAGTTCAAACAAAACTACCTCGACATGCTGCAAGCGGGGATGGGCATGGTGTTAATGCATCACTCAATTGCCGCGTGGCCGGCATGGCCGGAGTATGCCGAAATTGTTGGCGGGCGCTTTCATTATCGCCCCGCCAGCTTGCGCGGCGAACAGTGGCCCGACTCAGGTTACCGTCATCAGGTAAGTCATGTGCTAAGCAAAGTAACAGAGCATCCGGTGACTGCCGGGCTGCCTGACACATTCGAAATGACCGACGAGTTATACCTGTGCCCGTCTTTTGATGCAGACGTTATACCGCTGCTGCGAAGCAACTATGACTACGTTGAAAGCAACTTTTACTCTTCCGCTAGAGCGGTGGCCGGAGAAATGTTCAGCCAGGAAGGATGGTCACACCCGGCCGGAACCAACCTGGTCGGCTGGGTAAAACACTATGGCAATAGTCCTATTGTTTACCTGCAAGGCGGCGACGACAGTGTTGCCATGGGCAACGAACACTTCCGCCAATTGGTGCACAATGCAGTGCGCTGGGTAAGCAGTTCCCAGGCAAAAGACTGGGCTAGAAACCGAGGCTGAACAGGCTCTGCTCAGATGAGTGGCATATTCAGTCACGGCGTTATCACGCGCTCTACCAGGTCCCCACGAATCCCGGTGAGGTACACCACCCCTACACTCTTTGCACAGACGCAACCCGGAGCAGCCAATGAACCCCTCAGATTTCGACAAGCTTGAGCTAAGCGGCGACTGGCTGTGCGATGTTGAATTGATCGCCGCACCAAATAGCCCCGGTACGATTGATTCTCCCTGGGGCGCAACCAGTGTTGGTTATATCGAGTCGGGGGAGTTTCAGGGCCCGGTTTTGAATGGTCGCGTTTTACCCGGAGGTGGCGACTGGCCGTCGGTGTCTGTTGATGGACAGAACAACTTTCAGGTTAACGTACGCGCAGTGTGGGAAACCAATGACGGTGCGCAACTCTATGTGCAGTACTACGGCTTTATCGTGGTACCAAAGGAACTACTAGGGCCAACCGAAGCACTGGCAGCACTGGACCCCTCGGAATACTACTTTCGCACGGCGCCGACGTTTCGCACTGGGGATGAGCGGTATGCGTGGTTGAACACAGTGCTCTGTGTGGGGATTGGGCGATTTACCGAGAAGGGCCTGGGGTATCGGATCTTTCGAGTCGGGTAAATCTATACGCAGGCGCTGATGCTTGCTGCCGATCTAGCGTGGCTAACATCGCACTACCATGGCACTACCATTCCACCACAAAAGCACTGCAATTCGCCCAGTTACCATGCAAGAGTTCGCGCCCGTATTACTGTACTAGGAAGAAGCGGTAAACCGTAAATTCAACGCTAACGTCCCCAACATAATGCCCGGCTGGTGCTCAAACGTATTACCCGGCGCATACTCCACACGCTCCAGACGCGCAAACAGTCGCTGCCAGGCTATCAACTGCTCCTGCCGCGAGATACCTGCACCAGGACAGTTGCGCGCCCCCTGGGAAAAGGTGAGGTGATTACCAAGCGCCTTGCGGTCGAGGTCCATTTCAAAAGGGCATGAATACTGTCCTGGATCTACGTTACCGGCACCAAAGCGAATATGCAGTAGTGAGCCGGCCGGCACATCAACGCCCTGAAACATTTCATCGCGGGTGGTGATGCGCGTGGACAAGCCCTGGGTAGGCGCCCTCAATCGCATGGACTCTTCAGTAAAGGCGCGAATCTTGTCGGGGTTGGCCTTTAATGTGGTAAACAGTTCCGGCGCGTCGCAGAGCAACTGGGCCTCTTCTTCCAGGGCGTACTGGGTAGTCTCCAGGCCGCCTAGCACCATAAAATAAATGATGCCGTAAATTTCGTCATCGGTGAGCTTGCGATCCAGCGCTTTGTAATGAATCTGCGTGAGGTCGCTGACCATGTCGTCGCCGGGATCGCGGCGCCGCTGTGCCACATGGTCTGCAAGGTAGTCGGCAAATCCATCGAGTTGCTCCGCCTGCTGCAGGGTCTCCGCCTCACTCAGGATATTCCTGTGACCCTTGCCGTACACGTATTGCATTACCTGCGCACCACCCCAGGCAGCCAGCTGCGGTATATCCTCGCGAGGAAATCCCAAAATTTCGGCCATCACTAACTGTGGTAGTGGACGGGCGAATTCATTTACAAATTCCACCGTACCCATACCATCGCCGTCATCCCGCGCAATCCAATTGTCGATGAGTTCATCAACATAGCGCGTGATCATAGCGGTGTGACGCTTGGCACCTGGCCCTACCCAGGGGTCGGTCAATTCCTGGCGATGCGCGCGCCACAACGCCGCGGACGGCCTTAAAGTACG
>JBLFXU010000218.1:0-5756 GCA_047609575.1 Bacteroidia bacterium
GTGTTGTTACAGGTGCATGGCGGCGCCTGGATGATCGGTGAGAAAGAGCAGCAGGCCAAGCCACTTATGTATCACATGGCGGAGCGGGGCTGGATTTGCGTGGCGATTAACTATCGCCTCAGTCCCGGATCGGCTTTTCCCGCGCATATCATTGATGTGAAAAAAGCTATTGCGTGGGTGCGGGACAACATTGCCAGTTATGGCGGCAATCCGGGTTACATTGCTATCACTGGCGGCTCTGCGGGAGGACACCTGAGTTCTCTTGCCGCACTGACCCCTAATCGTGCCGAGTGGCAACCGGGCTTTGAAGACGTTGATACCACAGTGCAGGCGGCAGTGCCGTTCTACGGAGTCTACGATTTTCTCGATCGTTATAACATCCGCTCAGGCATGTCGATGGATAAGCTGTTGGCCGACAGAGTGATGCAGTGCACAAAAGAAGACAATCCAGAGCTTTGGGATTCTGGTTCTCCGCTGAGCAATATTTCCGCTAGCGCCCCGCCTATGTTTATCATTCAGGGTACGCACGACTCGCTGGTGTGGGTGGAAGAGGCGCGTATCTTTGTGGAAGAGTTGCGCAGCGTGTCGCAGCAGCCCGTGGCGTACGCAGAATTACCGGGCGCGCAGCATGCTTTTGAGATCTTTCATTCTGTGCGCACCGACCACACAGTAAATGCCGCAGCACAGTTCCTGGAATGGGCTCACGCCCAATGGATTAATAAGCAGGGGATTTAATTAGCGGGGGGCCATGTCGCCCCAGCGGCTCTGCAGAATCGCCAGCGCAGCCAGAGGAGCAGTTTCGGTGCGCATGATGCGCGGACCCAGTGTCAGTGAGAAATAGCCACTGCGCTGGGCCTGTTCTATTTCAGCTTCACTCAACCCCCCTTCCGGACCCACCAGCAAGGCGATACTGCCTGGTTGCTCGGTCGTCTCGAGATTAGCAGCAGCGCGATGATGTAACACTAGTCTCTGATCTGCCTGCGTAGCGTCAATCCAGGATTGCAGGCTTTGCAGAGGGTTGAGCGCGGGCAAGCGATTGCGGCCGCATTGCTCACACGCACTGATGGCAATCTGGCGCCAATGGGAAAGCTTTTTCTCTGCCCGCTCACCGCTCAGGCGCACACCGGTGCGCTCTGTTTGCAGCGGGCTGATAGAAGTGGCGCCCAGCTCTGTCGCCTTTTGTATTACCCAGTCAAAACGATCACCGCGGGAAACTGCAATTCCCAGGTGAATAGCTAGCGCCGATTCACGATCAATATTCTGATGTTGACCGGTACGGACTGTAACGTGTTTTTTGCCGACGTCCATTATGCTTGCGCTGTACTCTCCACCAGAGCCGTCAAACAGTGTCAGCGCATCACCTTCGCCTAGCCGGAGTGACCTCGACAGGTGCCGGCTAGGTTCAGGTTCCAGAACGAAATCGGCCCCGCTATGCAGGGCCGTAGAAGTGTAGATTCGCGTATTGCGCATTGTGCCTCGTCAGAGACCCAGGTTGTTGTAGATCTGCCGGGTCGGCTCCACTTGATTCATTGTGTAAAAATGAATGCCTGGCGCGCCGCTGTCCAGCAAGGTCTGGCACAACTGGGTTACAACGTCGATACCGAACTTAAGCATACTTTCTGTATCACCTTCGAAGTCCGCCGCACGCTGGCAGATCCAGCGCGGAATTTCCGCGCCGCAGTTGCTTGAAAAACGCTGCAGGTTGTCGAGGTTTGTAATTGGCATGATGCCCGCATAAATTGGCTTATCAATTCCCGCGGCTGCACATTGATCCAGAAAGTAAAAGTAAGCGTCTACATTGTAGAAGTACTGCGTGATTCCGCTGTCAGCGCCAGCGTCAAACTTGTCCTTCAGAAACTGCACGTCCGAAGCGTAGTTATCCGCTTCCGGATGAATTTCCGGATAGGCAGCGACCTCAATCTTAAAGTGATCGCCCGTTGTGCGGCGCACAAATTCAACCAACTCGTTGGCATATACCAGGTGTGTGGACCTGCCAATACCGGAGGGTCTATCGCCTCGCAAAGCCACTAAACGATTGATACCCCGTTCACGATAGGTTTCAAGCAGCGACGCAACAGCGCTCTCGTCGTCTCCACCGAAGCTTAGGTGCGGCGCAACATCGATACCTTTTTCGCGTATCGCAGAGACTACACCTAAGGTCGAATCGCGGGTGCTACCGCCGGCGCCATAGGTCACCGAAAAAAATTCGGGACCCAGGTCGTTCAGTGCTGGATTGACCTCGTTCAGCAGCTTGTCCATTCCCGCCTCTGTCTTTGGCGGGAAGAACTCGAAGCTGATCCGAGGTTTTTGCTCAGACATCTATCAACGCAACCTAGTACTTGTATGAGTCTGGCTTGTAAGGGCCATCTACATTGACGTTGATGTAATCTGCCTGCTCGCTGGTAAGGCGTGTCAGTACCGCGCCGAAACCGCCGATCATATGTGCTGCAACTTCTTCGTCCAGTTTCTTCGGCAGCACTTCTACAGACAGCGCTGATGGCTTCATCTCCGGCTCGAGATTGGCGAACTTGCGCTCGTACAGGTAAATTTGTGCCAGCACCTGATTGGCGAATGATCCGTCCATGATGCGCGATGGGTGGCCCGTTGCGTTACCGAGGTTTACCAAGCGGCCTTCAGACAATAGCAGCAGGTGGTCATTGGCAGCGCGGTTACGGTACACCTTGTGCACCTGTGGCTTCACCTCTTCCCAATCCCAGTTGCTGCGCATGTAGGCAGTGTCGATCTCATTGTCGAAGTGACCGATGTTACAGACTACTGCGCCACTGGTGAGTGCATTGAGCATATTGGAGTCGCACACGTTGTAGTTACCGGTAGTGGTGACCACCATGTCGATGTTTTTCAGCACGGTTTTGTCGACACTTTCTGGTGTGCCGTCGTTGACGCCATCGATGTAAGCAGAAACAACTTCGTAGCCGTCCATGCAGGCCTGCATAGCGCAGATCGGGTCTATTTCAGCGATCTTCACGATCATGCCTTCCTGGCGTAGAGACTGGGCTGAACCTTTGCCGACGTCGCCGTAACCGATAACCAGCGCTTTCTTGCCGGCCATTAAGTGGTCTGTACCGCGCTTGATCGCGTCATTCAGGCTGTGACGGCAACCGTACTTGTTGTCGTTCTTCGATTTAGTCACCGAATCGTTGACGTTGATCGCCGGTACTTTCAGCGTGCCCGCCTCAAGCATTTCCTGCAGACGATGCACACCTGTGGTCGTTTCTTCAGTGATACCGTGGATATTCTCCAGCATGGCAGGGTACTTGTCGTGCAGCATCGCTGTCAGGTCACCGCCGTCATCCAGAATCATGTTAGCGTCCCAGGGCTGTCCGTCCTTGAGGATGGTCTGCTCGAGACACCAATCGTATTCTTCTTCAGTTTCACCTTTCCAGGCAAAAACAGGTACACCAGTTGCGGCAACGGCCGCAGCAGCGTGGTCCTGAGTGGAGAAAATGTTACACGATGACCAGCGCACTTCCGCGCCCAGTTCGATCAAAGTCTCGATCAATACACCGGTTTGAATGGTCATGTGAATACAGCCCAGAATTTTTGCATCCGACAGCGGCTTGGAGTCCCGGTATTTGGCGCGCATAGCCATCAGTGCGGGCATTTCACCCTCAGCGATGTCCAATTCTAGACGGCCCCAATCGGCCAGAGAGATGTCCGCAACTTTGAAATCTTCGTTCGCGGTCAGGTTTTCTGCAGTGCTCATAGTAAAGTTCCTTTGTAAGTACGTGTCGGTCCCGGGTTCATACGGGAGCGATGAGTTTTTGGTTTGCGGTTAAAGCCTGATTTACAGTGCCGCCTTCAATACATCGGCCTTGTCGGTCTTTTCCCAGGTGAAATCTGAATCCTCGCGGCCGAAGTGCCCGTAGGCAGCAGTCTTCTGGTATATAGGGCGTTTCAGGTCCAGCATTGCGATGAGCCCCTTTGGACGCAGATCGAAATGCTCGGCTATTAACGCTTCAATTTTGTCGTCGGGGATTTTGCCCGTGCCGAACGTGTCGATGGCAATCGACGTTGGCTCTGCAACACCAATGGCATAAGACACCTGGATTTCGCAACGGTCAGCCAGGCCTGCAGCCACAATGTTCTTGGCCACATAGCGGCCAGCGTAGGCCGCTGAACGATCAACCTTTGAGGGGTCTTTGCCGGAGAAGGCACCGCCACCGTGCCTGGCCATGCCGCCATAGGTGTCGACGATGATCTTGCGGCCAGTCAAACCGCAGTCACCTACCGGGCCACCAATGACGAAGTTACCGGTTGGGTTGATGTGGTACTTGGTATCAGCGTGCAGCCATTGTTCTGGCAGCACAGGCTTGATTACGTGCTCCATAATCGCTTCTTGAAGGTCGGACTGGCTGATGTCCGGGTCGTGCTGAGTAGACAGTACAACGGCATCGATGGCGACTGGCTTGCCGTTCTCGTAGCGCAGGGTGACCTGGCTCTTGGCGTCCGGGCGCAGCCATGACAGCGTGCCGTTTTTACGCATTTCAGCCTGCTTTTCCACCAGGCGGTGGGAATAGGCGATCGGCGCTGGCATCAGTACGTCAGTTTCATTGGTCGCGTAGCCGAACATCAGGCCCTGGTCGCCAGCGCCCTGTTCCATGTGCGCGCCTTCACCTTCGGTAACACCCATGGAGATATCCACAGATTGCTTACCGATGGCGTTGAGTACCGCACAGTTGTGCCCGTCAAAACCCACCTCGGAGTTGTCGTAGCCAATGCCGTTGATGGTATCGCGGATGGTCTGCTCAAGATCCATGTGCGTGCTAGTGGTGACCTCACCGGCGACAACACACATACCGGTCTTTACCATGGTTTCAACAGCCACGCGTGCGTTGGGATCCCCTTTCAAGAGGTAGTCCAGAATCGCGTCCGAAATCTGGTCGGCCATTTTGTCCGGGTGCCCTTCGGAGACGGACTCTGAAGTGAAGATGTTGTACTCGCTCATAGTTATTTCCTTGTTGCGTCTCTATCTTTGTTGTTGCTACTCGGTTGATGAATTAGGTACGACCAAACAATCGCACCTGTACTTGAAATCCATTGCGTTGCGCCAGGTAAACACTGGCTATTTCCTGCAGGCCCGCCTGATCTGCCCAGTGGGCAAGATCGGCTGGGTTAAAGCCTAGCCAGAGATCGCCGCAGTTCTCTCGTGCCCAGCCCTGGTCGTGATCGCACAGGTCAGTGACCAGTACCACACCGTCCGGGGTGAGGTGGCGTGCAACGTCTTGCAGTACCGCGCCGGGTTCGGGTGTGTGGTGTAAAACCATGTTGATAATCACGCAGTCCGCCTCAAGTCCCTTTAGTTTGCGGCTGCGGGTGTCGCCCTGAATAAACCGAACGTTCTTGCTACCGGCAGATCTAACCTTGTCCCTGGCCTGGTCTAGCATGCCCGGTGCGTTGTCCACAGCGACTACGTGGTCGAATAGCGGCGCCAGCTCCAGCAAAAAGGAGCCGTCTCCAGGGCCCACTTCCAGAACGGTGCCCCGATGTAAGATGGGCGCATCGCGCAGGACCTGGGCCACGATATCTGAGTACTGCTCGTAGCTTGCGATGAGATCCTGCTGCTGGTGGAATTTGTCGGCATTGAGGCGAAAGAAGCTGCGTGAATTCTCTTCACGCTGCTGATGCAGCGCAGCCAGCCGGTCTTGAATGTCAGTCGGCAGGTCTATCTGATCCACAGTGTCGAAAATACTGTGTTGCAGTGACTCCAGACCAGGGGTTTGCCCCAACTCACTGCG
>JBLFXU010000219.1:0-5749 GCA_047609575.1 Bacteroidia bacterium
CACGCTAAGGCCACACCCGAGAAGGCCTTCAAGGCCTGGGGTGCCTCCCGGAAGCCCCCCAAAAACTAAAAGAAGGAAACAGCCAGAACGCAGAGACGCTCACTGTTTTCCTTCTATACACAATGGACTTCCTTTCGTTCTAAACCGTTATAACTCTTATGATTTGGTGATGTGTCCGTTTCAGGCGTAGGCATCGCGCGCCCATTTGTCGATTAACTGAAGTTTTTGTTCAACCACTTGACCAGATGCCCGTTGAAAACGGCGGTTTGCTCGCGTTGCATCCAGTGTCCGGCCTTCTCGATAAGGTGTATTTCCAGGTTGGAGCAACGCTCTGGCATGTCAGCGGCAAACTCAGGCCGCAAGGCGGGATCTCTATCTGCTGTGAGCATGAGGCACGGTATATCCAGCGGGTCAACGCCTAACCCGGGATGCGCCTCAGCATTGTTATCAATATTGCGATACCAATTGATAGCACCTCTAAAGCCGGTTTTTTCGAACGCTTGCACGTAAGCGGCATGGTCTTGCGCGCTGAGCAGCGGCTCTCCCAATGCGGGTGCATTTTCCATATCTAAAAACGGATTCATGTTGAGTTTGCCATCGGCAAAAGCATGGATTAGCACTTCTTCCAGCGGCGGGGCTGTGCGCATGATTTTCGAAACAATCGTATCCACCTGTTTGTCCATAACCGCTTCAGCGATTCCAGGCTCTTGAAACCAGGCGACGTATTGTCGCTCAATATCACCGTCTACCAGCTCGGTGTGTGTGGCCACACTGGGAAAGGGTATATAGGGCGTGCAGCCCGCGGCGACGCCAGCGACTCTTTCAGGGTGCAATACAGGCATAGCCCAGGTGACAAATCCACCCCAGTCATGACCCACAAAAACGGCTTTCTCTATCTCCAGTGCGTCCAGCAGGGCAACCAGGTCTCCAGTTAGCTCGCCGACTGTGTAGGCGTCTACTTCAGACGGATGGGAGCTACCGCCATAACCGCGCATGTCCGGTGCTATGGCGTGAAATCCCGCTGCGGCAACGGCACTTAACTGGTTGCGCCATCCCATCGCGAGATCGGGAAAGCCATGGCAGAAAACCACGGCAGGCCCTGTGCCTTGTTGATACGTGGCCAGATGAAAGTCGGAGTCGCCCGCACGGCCGGGCAGGGAAACTAATTCAGGTGTCATCTCAGTATTCATTCCAGTGCCGGTTATGTAGTCGCGTTGATAGTTGTCTCGATGGTAGCATTTGTGGGTGCAGCCTGGGGGCCGCGTATCAGTTTGCCGGGCAGTTTTCCCGTGGGCTTGCCATTGCGATAGATCACCTCGCCGTTGCAAATGGTGGCGTGGTAGCCGGTAATGTCCTGCACAAAACGTTTACCATCAGCGGGCAAATCGTAAACCAGCCTTGGTGCGTGTATGTGTAGTTTGTCGTAGTCAATAACATTGATGTCAGCTCTCATGCCCGGGGCAATAACACCGCGGTCATAAAGACCGTAGCACTGCGCAGTGCGCCGTGTTTGATTTTCAACAAGCTCCTCAATAGGAATCCGATCCCCTCTGGTTCGATCGCGAGCCCAGTGGGTTAGCAAAAATGTTGGAATACTGGCATCACTGACCAGTCCGCAATGCGCACCACCATCGGCCAGGCCATAAATACTATTGGGGTGGCGCATCATCTCCGCGGTTGCATCGAGATTCCCGTCCACATAACCCAGCATAGGCAGGAAGATAAGGCCCTCGCCATTGTGCGACGCCATGATGTCATAGATCACTTCCTGCGGTTCTCGTTTCTCTCTGGCAGCTATTGCGGCGACACTTTGCTCGGGTGCCGGCTCGTAGTTTGGCTGTTCACCCAGAATGAACATGTTGTCAAAGCCGTGAGTGATCATGGCTACCACGCCATCAAACTGTGTGTAGTCGGGCGGCTCAGAGAGAATTGCTGCACGTACTTCTGGCGTTGCCAGGCGTGCCCGGCGCTCTTCCACCGAAAGCTCCATGAGCGGCCAATAATTGGGGTGCAGAATGAAGGGGTGTACGCTGCTCTCAAAGCCAAGCAACAATCCCACTGGCCGGGCGGAGATTTGCGGTGTGAGCGTGCCACCTTCTGCCGCGTCGTCCGCCGCTGCTCGCAAAAGGCGGCGCCATTGCTCTGGGTCGCCAGCGCTCTGCACCATACTAAACAATACGCGGCGGCCAGTTTCCCGGCCAAGCTGCTTCATCCATCCCAGCTCATCTTCTTCTGGCAGATAGTCACCTGCGACCTGGAACACGCCATGGCCCACCTCACCCAAGACGCGGCCAATACCCAGCACCTCGTCGCTGGACGCGTTTGTTCCGGGCACCAATTCGCCGCTTTTTGCTCGGTGCAGCATTGTGCGTGAAGTGGAGAATCCCAGCGCGCCTGCGCCAAGGCCGGCCTTTACAATCTCTGCCATAGACGCAATCTGTTGGGCATTGGCCTGTTCATTGTTGGCGCCTGCTTCTCCCATTACATAGGCGCGCACGGCGCCGTGGGGTACTTGCGTGCCTATATCGATGGCGAAATCCCGCGCATCCAAAGCGTCCAGATATTCCTCAAAAGTTTCCCATTCCCAAGTGATTCCCTCGGCCAGAGCGCTTCCGGGGATGTCTTCAACACCCTCCATAAGTTGAATGAGGAAATCGTGTTTGTCTCTATGTACCGGCGCAAAACCCACGCCGCAGTTGCCCATAACGACTGTAGTTACGCCGTTCCAGGGAGCAGGGGTGAGGTGTGAATCCCAGGTGGCTTGGCCATCATAGTGCGTGTGAATGTCCACCCAGCCCGGCGTTACCAGCAGGCCGGTAGCATCGATTTCTTGCGCCGCCTCGCCCAGGTCGTGGCCCACCGCCGCAATGACGCCATCCTTAATCGCTACGCTTGCCGGGCGCGCTGGCGTGCCCGTGCCATCTATGACAGTGCCGCCATGAATCAAAAGATCGTGCATAATATTTTGTTCACCTAATTGGTTGCATTCGTATACACTGGCCAATAAAGTGACAGCTGTCAATTTAATTGCAAACAGAGAGTTAGGTCTATGGCTATGAGGCCCAGGGGTCGCCCGAGGCAGAACACGGTTCTGTCCGATGAGACTCTACTCGAAGCAGCGCTCCAGGGGTTTGGAGAGAGCGGCTACGATGGTACGTCTGTGCGGGAAATCTCCCGTGGCCTTGGAGTAAGCCATAACCTTATCCCACAACGCTTTGGCTCCAAAGAGAAGCTGTGGTTTGCGGCTGTTGATCACGGGTTCGGCCGACTAATTGACGACTTGGTAAGTGAAGCAGAGGCCCTGGGCGACGATGAGTTGCTTGTGTTGAGGGGGTTGGTGGTCAGTTTTATCGAGATCAATGCGTTGCATCCCTCCTTGGTGCAAATCATTAATCAGGAGGCTAATCACCCCGGCACGCGCCTTGACTATCTATTTGATACCTACATTCAGCCCGTTCGAGATTTTGGTGACGCCTGGCTAACGCGATTAGCCGAAGAGGGCAAGATCGCTCCGGTCTCTGTGACGTTGATGTATTTTTTGATGACCCACGGCGCTGGCGGATTGTTTGCTATGCCGGCCCTAACCAAACGACTTTCCGCAGGGACGACAGGCTACAACCCACGCAGTGTGCGTGCGCAAGTCGAAGACGCAGTGAGTGTTTTATTTGACGGGCTCATTTCCCGGTAGCTGCAAGCCAAGGCAGGCTGTTTATGATTCAGGCTGTCTGGCATAACACACTAATTTTTTGCTCGCGCAAGGCAGCGCGATCGAAAGCGCAGGAGAACTAAGCGTCATGGAAGCTACAGCACACACGCAGAATCACCCACTACGCCAGGCACCGAAACTGTTTCAGTGGAGTATATTCCCAGTGGTGATGGCTGCCGTCATTGCCTCATCCTATTTCCTCCTGGTCCGCGGCGTCAATCCTGCACTGGCGATATTGGGGCCGCAGTTCGCTGCCTTTTTTATCGTAGCTGTGGCAGAGCGAATCTTTCCCTATCACAACAGTTGGTTGCAGTCGCAACACGATATTGGTGTGGATGCTGCCCATACGGTGGGCATTGGCGTTACCACTGGACTGTTGGCGCCCATACTAGTGTCTACCGGTGTCGCTGTAGCAGCCTGGCTGTCAGCTACATTAGGTTCTGAGTTGTGGCCTAACGAATGGCCACTTCTGGCACAGATCGCATTGGCTCTGGTGATTGGTGAGCTGCCTGGTTACTGGGTTCATCGGGGGCAGCATTCATTCGATAGCCTTTGGCGATTTCACAGTGTGCATCACAGTGCGCCTCGGTTGTATTGGCTCAATGCCGGGCGTTTTCACCCGGTAGACATCATGCTGACCTACGTACCCAGCTACTTCTTACTCGTGATGCTAGGCTGCAATGAAGTGGTGCTGGCTTACTTTGGCCTCGTGTCATCGGTTCACGGAATTTTTCAGCATGCCAATTTGCAAATGAAGTTGGGACCCTTAAATTGGATATTCAGCATGGCGGAGCTACATCGCTGGCATCATTCCCGCACTATAGAAGAAGCCAATACTAATTTCGGCCAGACAATTAGCATCTGGGATTGGGTGTTCGGAACCCGGTTCTTGCCAGAAGATCGCGAGCCCCCCAGGGATATTGGAATTGCCGATCTTCCCAACTTCCCAATGACATGGTGGGCGCAAATACTGGCACCATTTCGCTGGCGCAAGGTGAAAGAGGAAAGTTCAGGTTCTTAGGGTTTATGCACTAGCAGCTGCACGTGCAGGTGTACTTGGAGCGGAGCAGGGCGATAGCTGCTATTCGAATGAGCGGATTTTTCTCCTCGCCACAGGTACGACTGTAGTAGCCACCGACAGCATTTACAGTGGCCAATGTAGCAAAAAGCGCATAATTGACAGCTGACAATAATCGGGTTCAACTCCATCTACGCCACATAAGGCACAGGAGATAGACAATGACGTTGCGCGAGCAAATCCAGAACAGCTCTAGGAACATTGACGCGGCATCCATCGGCAAAGCAGTGGCTGCGGTAAAACGCGGGGATTCCGACGGACGCGTGGCGCTCACGGCTGCCATGGCCTGGGCAGGTTTCTCTTGCCCAGATGCCATCACAGCGGTTTACGACAATATTGCCTCCGCCTGGTTGGGACACGGCCCCACGCCCGAAATCCCTACAGGTCTGGCCGAGGCTCCTTTGGAAGCTAGCTTCTGGGCATCCTTCTGGGAGGTGGTTGAAGGCCCGCCCCAGGGGTATGACGCCCTTACAATCACGGTGGCCGTTGCGGCCTTGGGGGGAGAAGTTCATCCCGATTTCGAACAAATTGCTGAGAACCATGCGCGTAACCATCCCGGCGCTGCGATAGCAATCTCTAGCCCCATTCCCGGACATACCGACATTGACGCTCTGGCTCATTGCCCCAATGACAGCCTTGGTTTGGCATTGCATACGATGATTGTTGAAAACGGCTATGACCCAGAGGTGCTCGATAGGGAATCGATCAAGCTAAGCGTGAAACCACACGCCCTGCATTACTTGAACGCGCGAATATTGCAGATGCATGATGTATGGCATCTAGTTGCGGGCTACACCACACACTCCTCAAATGAAATCGCTATTTCCGGCTTCCAGTTAGCGCAATTTGGTCACCATTACTCGGCGCAGTTTCTCGCGACAGGGATGGCGATGAGTACGCTGAATGAGCCTCGCGGCTTTACAATACTCATGCAGATCGTTGCAGAATCCTGGCAGCACGGACGT
>JBLFXU010000220.1:0-5736 GCA_047609575.1 Bacteroidia bacterium
GACTAATCGCTAGAATATCATCTGCATTGACGTGCCTGTCACCATTCTCATCACACATTAGCGGCACAATGCCGTCACATTGTGCGTAAGACATACTACTCATTGTAAGCAGCATCATAGGAATCAGAATTTTTGACAGATAACGCATCGGCGTTCTCCCAGCTTGTAGATAAGGTGTTTGGATCATTATTTTATAGAGTTTAGCGTATAACTAGGCACTGCGCTGGTGTAGTTGGCGAGCAACGCGCCAACTACACAGGCTGGTGAGCAACAGTAGCATTGTGCCGGGAACCGGAAGGGGCGATCTGCCCACGACCAATGCCGGTTGAACCCCGGTGACATCAATTGCACTACCATTTGCATCACCAAGCACTGCGTTGGGCATGATAGAGAGCAGGGTTTCGGTGCCTTCTAGATCGAGCACGTCGAAGTTCAGCGAGGCCAAAATGAACTCGCCTGGCTGTAACGCGTCCAGATCGGGAGTACTCAGGAGGCTCACTTGCGCCACATTCACGGTGCCACCGCTAGCGCCACCACTCACGTCGAAGGATTCGGGTACACCAAGGTCGCCTAGAAAACTGTTCAGATCGTAGCCGGTAAAAGCCAGCACAGCGGGATCAAATCCCACGGATACATCGAAGCTGCCGAGTGAGTTGGGACTAAAATCGCCTAAACCACTCACCACAAGATCCAGCGACATAGAGTCACCGTTTGCGGCGAATGTGGTATCGGGTTGCAGGCTTAGAAGTGCAGCATTAGCCAGGGGAGTTTGTAAAACGCAGGCCAACAGTGCAAGGGGAAATAGTCGCTTCAGGGAGTGTAAAGTAGACAAAATTGGGGCTCTCCGGTTTTTTTAGTTTTTCGGTTCGCCCAGAGGGCTGGGTGAACCGAGTAAGCTTACTACACCATTGGAATTTAGGGATGCACTATACGTGCCAGACTCGCACAAGTACTTGAAAAACCAGCGGTTAGCTGGCGCTAGAGCCGCCCACGGTCGGGAAATGGCCTCGATTGTAAAAATTCCTGACAGGTAAACGCTCGCTCAGTGGTGGTGGGATTCTTTTCTATATTGCGTGGGTATTCAGGTCGTCGTTGACACTCACGGTGGGTGCAGTCTTAGGCGCGCGGCGCCAGACCGTGCACCAGCGTCAGTGATACCATGTCTGTCCCCGCTCTTCGGAATTCTGAAAGGGCCTGGTACTCGGGGTCTTTGTACCATGTTTGGGCAGCTTCCTCTGAGGCAAACTGGAATATCACCGTACGGCCTGTGCGGGGGTCAGGGCCTTCCAGATGCTGGGTGTTATCGTCATAGGTGATGAACGAACCGCCGTGTTTCTTCAGCAGGGAAAAAAACCCTTTCTCGTATTTTAAATACTCTTCCTTATCGTGAATGTTGAAGTTGGCAATGACATAAGCAGGTGCATCGGACATTTTTTGGATTCCTTGTTGGTTGGTTCGTTGGGTTTAGCTTGGCGCGTGTGTTTTAGAGTGCGCGCAACCAGTTCGCCACCGCTTGACCAATTTCAACCGGCGAATCTTCCTGGATAAAATGGGTACCTTTCACAGTGACTTCTTGCTGGTTCGGCCAGCTGCGGCAAAACTCACGTTGTTTTCCTACCAGGATCGACCCCGGCTCCGCATTAATAAACAGTTTGGGTACCTGGCTAGCCGCCATGAAGGCGCCGTATTCTGTCACTAAAGCGACAACGTTTTCGGGTTCGCCCTCTATCGGTATCTGTCGTGGCCAGTTTAGCAGGGGTTGGCGATCGTCCGGCTCATGGTAGGGCGCGCGATAGGCATTCATTTCCGTTTCGCTGAGATCTCTAATAACTGAGCTGGGCAATACACCCTCAATAAACATGTTGCGATTGAGGATCATGTCCTCACCTTTGTCGGAGCGAAAGCCCTTGAAGATGCCCACGGCGCCCTCGGGCCAATCGTCCCAGCTCACGGGCTTAACAATGCCCTCCATATAAGCGACGCCTTTGAGCGCTGCTGCATGGCGCATGGCCCAGAGAAAACCGATGCCGCTGCCCCAGTCATGGATCACCAGCGTGACATTTTTAGTGGCGCCTATGGTTTCCAGCAGTCCTTCGATATAGCTATAGACTACTTCCAATGTGTAGCGCTCGGGGCCTGCACTGGCCGGCAGCTTTTCGGAGTCGCCCTGGCCGATCAAATCCGGGGCGATAACGCGGCCGGACGCTACCAACTCAGGAATTACGTTGCGCCACAGAAAGGACGAGGTCGGGTTGCCGTGCAGCAATACAATAGGGTCGCCGCTACCTTCCTCTACATAGGCGATTTTTTTGCCCTTGACCGTGGCAAATTTTTTCTCATAGGGCATGGTTTCAGACAGCATGTGGCGATCTCCTTACTGATGATCGAGAAAAGTGAGTCGAAAAATGTGAGTCGAATTTCAGGTGGCCAGTCCTAGCATGGACAGACTGTTGTCGATAATGTGTTTGAGGGATTGTCGGGACTGTTTCTGGCGGCTCTGTACCCGCAGGCCAAAGTTAATGGTCATCACCAGACTGGCCAGTTCAGCAGGGCTGCGTCCTTTCTCTTGTTTGTCTGTAGGCTGAGTTAGCTCGAAGGCGCGGGCAAAAGCACTTTCAATCGCTTTGAGTTTTTGCGTTGCGACCTGATTGAGTTGCGGATCTACATCGGCCAGTTCCAGCACGGTATTGACCAACATACAGCCATGATTTGCCCGGCGCGGTGAGATGTCTAACACTGTTGCCTCAAAAAACGCGCGGGGCAGGGCAGCGGGAGGCAGCTCCTTGGCATCCTCTTCTACGATTGCGAGGGTTCTATCGCCAAACAACTCAAGGCACTCGATGAACAGTTCTCGCTTGGTGCCGAAACTGGCGTAAAAGCTGGACCGCGCAATGCCCATCGCCGCTAGCAGATCGGCAAGCGAGGTCGCCGTATAACCGCGAACCCAAAATAGCTTCATGGCGGCTTCCAGTGCTTTTGTGCGATTGAACTCGGGTGGTCTGGCCAAGGTTGGTCTCGTAAAGGTGCTTGAGGAAGCAGTCTCTATTCTGAATCAATCGGTACAGAATGGCAAGCCGTCATAAAGTTGGGTATTGGCGTTGTTTGAAATCAAGAGCTGCTACTGAGGGGCACGAGCGCTAGCGTGTCACCTTGGGCGTCTGGCGACAGGAGAGCCTGCCCCGCTTTACCGGGTGCGTCGCCAGTCGAGTCTGTACATGGAGGTACGCTGTTAGGTGCAGCACGCGTCCCTGGTCCACGGTGACACGCTAGTGCTTGTGCTCCGGGCACCCTAAATTTTTTTGAACTGAGCCACTACCGAAAGTTGGCGTAAGTGTTAGGGCATCAAGCCCGGATGATGGAGCCAAGGCCAATGACAACTAGCGGAAGCTATGGGTTATAGCCCTGTGTTTACATATTGGGCTCTAAGCACTAGCTTACATTGAGTTCACACTGATTTAGCCAGCCGCGCGTGTTTGCCTGTTGCGGCGCTTAGAGAGAGGAAACGACACCATGATTTCTATGCCTACCATGATCGAACGCGCGGCCCGGCTTAACCCCCATGGAATTTGTACCCGCTTTGAAGGGCGTGAGTTCAACTGGGCGCAAACGCGCGACCAAGTTGCGCGATTGGCGTCGGCTTTGGCAACGTTTGGTCTGAATGAGGGTGACCGGGTCGGTATTCTGAGTCTCAACAGCGACCGCTATTACCAGTCGGTCTTCGCTATCGGGTGGGCTCGGTATGCAATGGTACCTCTGAATACCCGCTGGGCCTTGCCTGAGAATAACTACGCTGTAACAGATTCGGGTCTGCGTGTGCTGTTGTTCGATGACGCGTTCACCGACCAGGCAGAACAGTTATTGCAAGAGATTGAAACGCTGAGCGCGGCTATCTATATGGGCGATGGGACTTGTCCGGCCTGGGCTGCGTCCTACGCGGCTTTGGTGACTGACAGCGAGCCAGCGCTGTTACCGGATATAGATAGCAACACAATGGCGGGTATCTTTTATACCGGCGGTACTACCGGGTTTCCCAAAGGAGTAATGCAGTCACACCGCGCTATTTGGGCTAGTGCGATGGGTGCGTTACCCGTTTTTGGCATGGATCGTAGAACCATCTATTTACATGCAGCTCCCATGTTTCATATGGCTGATTTTGCGGGCTCCATGGGTGCGACGATCAGCTGTGGTGCCAATGTGATTCTGCGAGCTTTTGACCCGGAGCAGGTTTTAGATATCTTCGGCGCGGAAAAAGTGACCCATGCGCTCTTAGTACCAGCAATGATCAAGATGATGCTCAATCACCCTGCGCTAGCCTCGGCTGACGTATCCAGCCTTAAGTGTTTGGCATACGGCGCCTCGCCGATGCCCGCTGCAACGCTGGAGACTTTCATGCAACAGTGGCCCACTGTCGGTCTCGTGCAAGCCTACGGCCAGACAGAGCTGGCACCCATTGTTACGATGCTGCCACAGGAGGATCACCAGAGCGGCAGCGAAAAGCTCAAATCGGCGGGCCTCCCTACAGCCGTCAGTGAATTACGGATTGTGGACGAGCAGGGCGCAGATTGCGCCCAGGGCATCTCTGGTGAGGTCGTCGTGCGCGGACCACACGGCATGATTGGCTATTGGAACAAGCCGGAGGAAACTGCGAGGGCACTGCAGGACGGTTGGATATTCACTGGCGACGCGGGGTACCTGGACGCCGACGGCTATCTGTTTATAGTCGATCGAGTAAAGGACATGGTCGTGACTGGTGGTGAAAACGTTTTTACCACCGAGGTAGAGAATGCCCTGATTAGTCATGCTGCGGTGCAGGATGTGGCGGTTATCGGTATTCCTGATGAGGAGTGGGGCGAGGCGGTCCATGCCATTGTCATCCTGCATGCCGGGCAATCCGTGGATACCCAGGCACTACTTGATCACTGCCGTGAACGCATTGCCGGTTACAAACTGCCCAAGGGTATTACTGTGCGTGAAGAGCCATTACCGCTATCGGGCGCAGGTAAAGTCCTCAAGACAGAATTGCGCAAACCCTATTGGGAGGGGCGCGACCGGCAGGTGAGCTGAAGCAGAACAGGGTATCCCTGTGCGTACCGTAGTTTTCTCAGTATTAGTCAGGGCCGACTAGCAGCGATCAAAGTTAGGGCTTCGGTGAGGCTGGCCTGCAGACATGCCGCGCATGCGAGACCTGCCTGCGTGTAGCCGCGTGCGGGAGTGTTGTAGCGCGCGTCATTGGCGACCAGGCAGCTAAAAAGTCTAGGTAAAGGCGACGGACGAATACCCGGCACTATCCCCGGCACTATCGCGGGCACTATCCTCGGCACGAAGGCGCTGTAAATGCGTCTATGCACCCTTGCGTTTGTGGGTGGTAATTTTCCACAAAATACTATCTAATACTGCGCTCGCTCGGGATGTGTGGGCAATATTGTGTTCAGGGCGGAGAGTTATATTCCCCTTTAATGTCAATGGCTTAGTGACTATTTTTGGCGTTTTATTCGCCTGGATTCAAGTCGGAAGTACAGGCTCCAAACCGCGTAGTGGCGATAGATGCTGCGGAGCTTCAATCTACAGAAAATATCTGTTTGCGCCGCAAAGACCACTCTAGGCGAGTGGTTTTTGGTCTGAGCCTGCTTCTGGGGAAAATCAAGACGGCGAAAGACACAGGAAAAAGCAGTTTTATCGGCTGAGCGAGTTAGCGATCCTGATCGATTTTGAGACGGTCTTACTCGTGGAATTATT
>JBLFXU010000221.1:0-5734 GCA_047609575.1 Bacteroidia bacterium
TCAGGATGTTCAGGGCCGAGCAATACAGGCAGGCGTGCTCGGGAGAATGCCCATTACCCACAATGATCTGCCAGCGTTGCCCATTGATCTTCAAAGACCCACCATCGACCAGTCGCCGGTAGGCAGTCGGTAGAGGTTTAATGTAAGGCCCAAAGCCGCCGAAATGCTCTTTTGCGCGGGCAATATGCTGGGCGTCATAACCACAGCGTTGCATATTGAGCTCTGTCGTCCAGTTGTAGTGTTCCTTCCTGGTTCTGCTGAAGGCCAGCCCAGTGAAGTACTCACCCTGAGTAATATAAAACGGCACCTTCCAGCGCTCGCACAACCAGCCGGCCATGCCCGTGTGATCCGGATGGTAATGTGTGGAGAGGACGGCCTTGACCGGCTTGCCCTTTAAATGGTGTTCAAAGACCTGCTCCCAAATGGCTTCGGTTGGATCGATGGCAATGCCTGTATCAATCAACCACCAGCCATCGAAGTCTTCCAGCAAATAGAGATTGATGTGGTCCAGCGCCATAGGCAGGGGCATTCTCAACCACAGCACACCAGGCGCTATCTCGCGCACTTCGCCGGGTTCGGGCGTGTCATCAAACAGATATTTCAGCATTGGGTAAAGCCTACAGGCCAAGCTCCTTAATCAGTGCGAGCACGTCATCGTGATGGGACTTGGTTTTGACCTTGTCCATCACGTGCTTGAGCCGGCCGTCTTTGCCAATAATATAGGTACTGCGCAGGACGCCCATAAACTCACGACCCATGAACTTTTTTAAGCCCCATGCACCGTATTTATCAGTAATTGCATGATCTTCGTCGGAAAGCAGCGTGAAATTCAGATCCTGTTTTTCAATGAACTTTCCCAACCTGGCCACTGGGTCAGGGCTGACGCCAAGCACCACCGCACCCGCCTTCGCCAACTGCTTTTTGCTATCGCGAATACCACAGGCCTGCACCGTACAGCCGGGCGTCATTGCCTTGGGATAGAAATACAGCACGACATTTTTTTTGCCCTTGAAGTCCTTCAGGCTGACTTTGTTGCCGTCCTGATCGAGCAGACTGAATGCGGGGGCCATATTGCCGATTTTCGGTAATGCCATGGTACTGCTCCTGTTTAAATGGCTGCCGCGCGAATACGACGACATGCTGCGGCAACTGACATGCCGTCGGGCGGATAAAAACTATCTGCGAAGTCTACTGAGGTCGATAGACTCAACCTGCACCGGAAACTGGCCGGACGGTGCATCGGCAAAATACGCCTTGAGCGCATCGCGGATCACGGGGAAAGCGATCCTGTCCCAGGGAATATCTTTTTCTTCGTAGAGATCCGACTCCAGACTCTCCGGGCCCACCCCAAACTCGCCATCGTCAACATCACAGCGATAAAACATATACACCTGGTTTATGTGGGGCACATCGAATACCCGATAGAGATCCAGGTTACTCACTTTAGCTCTGGCCTCCTCCCAGGTCTCTCGCGCGGCGCCCTGAGACGTGGTCTCACCGTTCTCCATGAATCCAGCAGGCAGCGTCCAGTAATCACGTCGTGGCTCTATCGCACGCAGGCAAAGCAGGACTTTGTTCTCATACACCGGCAAACAGCCGACGATGACGCGGGGATTGCTATAGTGAATCAGCTCGCAGCTGCCGCACACGTGCCGCTCGCGATCGTCACCTTCGGGAATAATCAGAACTACCGTGTTGCCACAGCTTGAACAGAACATCATCGGTTGTACGTCCTAGGAATCAGGCGCAACAGTATAAAGCCTCAAGGGGACAAGAAAACACCTAGTGGGAGAGGTTCTAGCGCAGTTCGCGGTATCCACCGGCATAAAATACCAGCGGTTCTCCGTTTGGGTGCTCATCCATTTCGAGAATACGCCCAACAATTATAAGGTGATCGCCCCCTGGATACGCGGCCTCCAGTTCGCATTCCAGGCTAACCAGGGCGCCGCGAATGATAGGCGCGCCATGTTTGCCACTGCGGTAGTGCTCTGGATCAATCTCATGTTGTCCCTTGCCAGCGTAATGATTTGACAGATCCTTCTGCTCGCTGGAGAGAATATTGATGGCAAAATACTTGGGGTTGGCGAAGGCATCGTAAACATCTGAGCTGTCCTGCAAGTTCCACAGGGCCAACGGGGGATCAAGAGATACCGAGGAGAAGGAATTGGCCGTCATCGCCAGGGCCTGCTGCTGCTCGGTAACGGTGGTAATCAAACATACGCCCGTCGCAAAACGTCCCATGGCATTGCGCAGCTCTCGTCCGTCAAAACTCATTATTGCTCTCCCTAAAAATACACTATTGTCATTATGTGTGTTCGCCCAGACGCATATTGGACATTACCCGGCCAATGGCTGCATCCCCTAATCGGGCTAGGCTAATTACTACACGCTAATTGCTAAGGCTAAGCACTGCGGCCTAACCGCCACTGCTGAGCGCAGGCCCTAGCGCCAGCGGTCTGCGCGTGTATTGTCTGACGCTTTCGCATCCACCCAGTGTGCTTTGCCAGCCCCCTGTTCTTTTTTCCAGAACGGCGCCCGGGTCTTGAGATAGTCCATCAGAAACTCACAGGCGCTAAATGCTGCAGCACGGTGTGCGGAGGCAACGCCTACCCAGACTATCTGCTCTCCCGGTTGCAACGTGCCCACCCGGTGTACAACGCTCGCGGCCAATATAGGCCAGCGCTGGGCGGCAAGGTCCAGTATTTCTGCGATGCTCTTTTCGGTCATGCCCGGATAGTGTTCCAGCGTCATACTGGCGACCGCATTACCGGCATTGGCATTGCGTACATAGCCAGTGAAGGTCGCTACCGCGCCCTCGCCCGCATTACCTGCTAATAGCCCAGCCTGCAGCGCCGACGTATCGAAATCTGACTCCTGCACGCGCACTATTAGCTGCGCACTCACCCGCCAGTGACCGGAGGAAAAAACGCAACTTCATCGCCATCCTGCAGGGGTGGACTGCCTTCAACCACAGACTGATTCACCGCGCGAATGATATTGTCTTGTGTCAGTATTTCTTGCCACAACGCGCCATGCTGCTGACACAGTTGCCCGAGCAACGTGTCTACATCAATGCCATCTGCCGGAAAATCCAGCTCTAAAGACGCGCAATCCAGACGTTCGCGTATCTGGGCAAAGAACAGCACTTTAAGCATCAGCGGCTTCTTCTCGATACCAGTCACCGGACTTACCGCCCGTTTTACTGGCCAGAGCGACCGGACCTATCTGCATACCTCGATCAACTGCCTTGCACATATCGTAGATTGTAAGGGCTGCAACGGACGCGGCCGTGAGCGCCTCCATTTCAACGCCTGTCTTGCCCGACACACGGCACATGGCCGCAATCACAACGCGGTTATGTTCTGGCTCCACTGTGAAGTCTACAGTCACGGCATCGAGCATCAGGGGGTGACACAGAGGAATAAGGTCTGAACACTTCTTGGATGCCTGGATTCCAGCGATTCGAGCAACCGCCAGCACATCGCCCTTTTTGTGGGCGCCGCTTTGTAACAGCGCCAGTGTAGCGGCTGCCATATGGACCTGGGCAGTTGCCACAGCTTCGCGCCGGGTAACGTCCTTGGCGCCGACATCTACCATGCGCGCCGCGCCCTGTTCATCGAGGTGGGTCAGTTTACTCATTGTTACCGTCTGCAAGAGGTGATTTTTTGGCCCGGCAAGTCTATCCAATGCGGGGCAGGAAAGAAAATCGGCTTTAACCTTGCTGCCCTGACAAGATGCCGTCAAAACAGACCGTACAAACAAGTCATGTAAATTGGCCTCGCGGCACTACCACTGTCCGGCGGCGATGTCGTAAAGTTGAAGGCTTTCTCAAGGAGATCAACATGGCAAAACTCAAACTGGGCTTACAACTGGGTTACTGGGGCGCACTGGCACCCGGTAACGCGCATGTCGAAATGGCGCAGGAAGCAGAGAATCTGGGCTTTGACTCTGTCTGGAGTGCCGAGTCATGGGGTAATGACGCCTTCACTCCGCTGGCATGGATAGGCGCCAACACTGAAAAAATCCGCCTTGGCACTGGCGTGGCGCAGCTGTCCGCTCGCACCCCAACAGCGTGCGCTATGACGGCATTATCCATGGACCATATGTCCGGCGGTCGTATGATTCTTGGCCTGGGCGTGTCTGGCCCGCAGGTCGTGGAAGGCTGGTATGGCCAGCCCTATTCCAAACCGGTCACCCGCACACGTGAGTACGTGGAGATCATCCGCAAGGTCCTCGCGCGGCAAGAGCCTGTCACCAACGACGGTGAGTTCTACCCTCTGCCCTATAAAGGCCCCGGTTCCTGGGGCATGGGCAAGCCACTGAAACCCATCACACACCCTCTGCGAGCAGACATTCCCATTTTCATTGGCGCTGAAGGCCCCAAGAACGTTACCCAGACTGCCGAAATTGCCGATGGCTGGCTGCCCCTTTACTACTCACCCTATCGCCAGGAGGTCTACGCCGACCAAATCGCCGGCGCCAAGCCAGGCTTCGAGGTCTCCCCCACCGTGATGGTCAATATCAATGACAACATGCAGGAGGCCTTGTACCCGGTAAAAGCCATGCTCGGTTTCTATATTGGCGGCATGGGCTCAGCGAAGCGCAACTTTCACAAAGAGCTCATGGCACGGATGGGCTTCCCCGATGAAGCCGACGAAATTCAACGCCTGTTTATGGAAGGCAAGCGCGATCTGGCTATTGATGCTGTGCCAGACACATTTGCCGATGAGATTTCTCTGAGCGGCCCGCGCGATCGTGTGAAGGAAAAGCTGCAGGACTGGGAGAACTCTCCCATTACCTCACTGCTGATTCACGGCGATATCAATTTGCTACGGGAAATGGCAGAACTTGCGCTCTAGGCATAGACTAGCGGGATAATTAGATCAGGAGAGACAGCATGCTCAAGCAGTTAACAATACCCGCGGTTCTTGCCAGCTCAATTTTGCTATTGGCAGCATGCAACCAACCGGCGCAGCGCGATGCAGATAATAAGCCGCGTGCCGCGGATGTTACTGCGCAGCGCCTCCTGCAAGCAGATAGCGATCCCGGCAACTGGATGAGCCATGGTCGCACCTACAGCGAACAACGCTATAGTCCGCTTAAGCGCATTGACGATGACAATGTTGCTAATCTGGGTTTGGCCTGGTCATTTGATCTAAAAACCGAGCGCGGCATTGAAGCCACCTCTATTGTCGTTGACGGCATCATGTACACCACCTCGGCCTGGAGCATTGTGCACGCACTGGATGCGCGCACTGGCAAAGTGTTGTGGTCTTACGACCCCAATGTGGCCAAGGAAAAGGCCAGGCACGCCTGCTGCGACGTGGTTAACCGCGGCGTTGCTGCATGGGAGGGACAACTGTTCCTGGGTGCCTTGGATGGCCGCCTGATCGCATTGGATGCAGCGACCGGCAAGGTCAACTGGGAAGTTGCCACCCTGGATGACTCCCTCCCCTATACCATCACCGGCGCTCCCCGTGTTATCAAGGGCAAGGTACTCATCGGCAACGGCGGTGCAGAATTCGGCGTACGAGGCTTTCTGGGCGCCTATGACGTCAAAGATGGCGCGCTCGCGTGGCGCTTCTACACCGTACCTGGCAACCCCGAACTGGGCTTTGAAAGCGACACCATGCGTATGGCCGCAGACACGTGGAATGGCAAGTGGTGGGAACTTGGCGGCGGTGGCGGCACCGTATGGGATTCCATGGCGTATGACGCCGAGTTGGACCTGCTC
>JBLFXU010000222.1:0-5716 GCA_047609575.1 Bacteroidia bacterium
ATCTGGCCACTTTCCTTGCCCAATTGCTGCCAGCTGCTGCCTGCACGCCCCAAGAGTGCTTACAGTATCGAACAGGATTTGTTCAACCTCATTCGCTTGGGACACGACTTTGCCAGCCCCCTTTTCCACACAACAGGCGAATGCCTCCTGGGTATACGGTAAACCCTCGTCCAGACCCATTGCGTGAATATAAGCAGCATCAATGATGCCATCGATCAGCGGCTCGCGCGCCAGGTCAGCGGCTGCAAGGGCAAGCGTATAGTCGTTGCCACGTAACATCTGCCGCCGCAAAAAACGGACCTCAGTAGCCGCCCCCAGTCGCACCAAGCGCAGTACGCCAAGACGATGTAAACGAAGCGCTTCTGGCGGGTAATCACAGAGCTCAATGGCACAGTCGTCCCCGCGATCGACGAGCGCAGGATAAGAGACGATGTCACTACCGGCCTGCCGAAAACGCCACTCTCGCGGCAAATCATCAAAATTCCAGCGCTCTATACCCTCCCTGGCTGGCGAGTCATCTCCGCGATTACTGATCTGTGCGCGGGTATCCTCCCGGAACTGACTGACCAACTCGGCGAGGTTGCGACCTTGTCCCAGTAAGCGCCCCTGGGCATCAACTACCCGCACATTCATGCGGTAATAGTCTTCAAGGCGCGCCGGATTCCAGTCGGTAATCGACAGGCTCACGGTCGAGCCCTGAGACAAATTTTTTGATAACCAGGCCAGCAAATCAGTATCGTCTTCTGGCGCCAGGTCGAGTGCACGGTCCACGTGGTCCGGTACGGGCACCAGGTGTTTGCGTAAGTGCTTGGGCAGCCCTTTCACCAGAGCAATACACTTCTCTCGCAGCAGGCCTGGAACCAACCAATCGAAGCGGTAACGTGGGACCCTATTAAGCAGGGCCACCGGCACAGTGACGGACACGCCATCTGCTTCTCCACCCGGCTCAAACTGATAACTGAGTTTTAGTGCCATATCCTGCCAGCGCAGCGTATCGGGAAACTGGTTCTCCAGATTTTCTGCCGGATCTCGCGCCAACAACTGCTCACGACGCATCTCCAGGGCGCTGGCGGCTGCAGGTTCTCGTTTTAACCAGGCCTGCAAACCTGAGGCGGTACAAACATCCTCAGGTAATCTCTCGTCATAGAAGGCGAACTGGGCGTTCTCATCCACCAGAATGTCGCGGCGACGGCTGCGCGACTCCAACTCCTCCACGTCTCGAACAAGACGACGATTCTTTTTCAGGAAAGCAGGATGATTGTTAAAATTCCCCGGTATCAGCCCCTCACGAATCATCAATTCACGACTCTCGCGCCGCGCCTGTGGGCCATAATGAACAGGGCGACCCTCGGCAAGGGTAAGTCCGTAAAGAACAACCCGTTCCAGAGCCACTACCTGGCCGCGACTCGCACGCCAGTGCGGCTCTGAATAGTGCCGTTTCAGCAACGGTGGGTTTAAGGCCAACACCCAATCTGGCTCGATTGCTGCCACCACCCGCGCAAAGACCTTGCTGGTTTCGACAATTTCGGCCGCCACAATCCAGGGCGGGTTTTTCCGTGATTGCGATGAACCTGGAAATATCTCCAGCTTACGATTACGTGCACCCAGGTATTCTCGACTTTCTTGATGCCTGGCGATATTGCTCAGCAATCCACTCAGCAATGCACGGTGAACGGCGACATAGTTCTCTTCAACCGGCACTGCGGCAGGCACGTTCATTTTTTGCTGCCTACAGGCGATGCGCAGTTGCGTATGCACGTCGCGCCACTCCCGCATACGCAGATAGGACAGGTATTCTCGCTTACACAGTTTGCGCAGTTGATTCTGGCTCAGGTCCTGGCGCTGCTCTTCGTAATAACGCCAAAGGTTTAGCGAGGCCAGAAAGTCGGAGCGTGGATGTTTGAAACGTGCATGCATCTGATCCGCTTGCGCCTGTTTTTCTGCCGGCCGCTCCCTGGGGTCCTGCACACTGAGCGCACTGCAGATGATAAGCACTTCAGCGAGACAGCCTTCCTCCTGCGCGGCAAGAATCATGCGGGCAAGCCGCGGGTCAACCGGCAGACGCGCCATACGTTGCCCCAGGCGCGTTAACTTGCCCTTTACAGACACTGCGCCCAACTCTTCCAGCAATCGATAGCCGTCTCGTACAAGCCTGGAATCTGGCGGATTAATAAACGGAAAATGCTCAACCTCACCCAGGCCCAATTGCAACATCTGCAAGACCACAGCGGAAAGATTGGTGCGATGGATTTCTGGCTCGGTATATTCAGGACGAGCGAGGTAATCCTGCTCACTATAAAGCCGTATGCACACACCGGGCCCTACGCGACCACAGCGACCTCGGCGCTGATCGGCGCTGGCCTGTGAGATAGGTTCGATGGGCAAGCGTTGCAGCTTGGAACGAAAACTGTAGCGACTGATACGGGCGTCGCCAGGGTCTATCACGTAACGAATACCTGGTACCGTCAGCGATGTTTCTGCAACGTTAGTGGCCAACACCACCCGCATGCCGCCCTTTCTGCGCCCACCGAAGACACGGTTCTGCTCGGCCTGGCTGAGCCTTGCGTAGAGCGGCAAGATCTCATGCAAAGAGTTGTCGCGAAGTTTTCGGGCTGTTTCACGTATATCGCGCTCTCCGGGCAGGAATACCAGTACGTCTCCACGCGGGCCAAATTGCTCCGCGTCGATATCTTCTACCAAGGACGCTATCTCCGAGGCCCGGTCCTCCCCCTCTCCTGCCGGTTCCCGGTAGACCGTTTCTACAGGATAGGTGCGCCCGGACACTTCGATGATGGGGGCATCGCTGAAATGCCGCGAGAAGCTATCCACATCGATTGTGGCCGAGGTCACAATCACCTTGAGGTCAGGGCGCTGCGGCAACAGCCGCGTGAGGTAACCCAACAGGAAATCAATATTGAGGCTGCGCTCATGAGCCTCATCTATGATCAAAGTATCGTACTGACGTAGCTGGCGGTCCCGTTCAATTTCTGCGAGCAGGATGCCATCGGTCATCAACTTGATTGTTGTGAATTCTGACACGCTGTCGTGAAAGCGCACCTGGTAGCCCACCAGATCACCTGGCTCCGTGCCCAGCTCTTCTGCGATACGTGCTGCCACGGTGCGAGCCGCCAATCGGCGCGGCTGCGTATGCCCAATGCGGCCGTTCTGGCCACGACCTAGCTCCAGACAAATTTTTGGCAGCTGGGTTGTTTTGCCAGAGCCGGTTTCGCCGGCAATGATCACTACCTGGTGTTCGGCGATAGTCCGGGAGATCTCGTCGCGTAACTCGGCAACAGGGAGATCAGCGGGATACGTGATCACCGGGGAAGGCCCCTGACGGGGACGGTATTCTTGCATGGTGCGGCCCCGAAGGTTGTTACGTTTTCGCCAGATTGGAATAATCAGTTATGCTACAAGGCTGCTCAAATCGCGGCACGGAGCCAAAGATATGCCACAGATCAGCAACTTCACCTTCGATGAGATAACCATAGGGCAAACCGCAAGCTATTCCAAGGAGGTTGGCGAGCAGGACATTGTCCAGTTCGCCGTGGTATCAGGCGACGCCAATCCGATCCACCTGGACGAGGAATTCGCCGCCGGTACGCAGTTCAAGGAACGTATTGCCCACGGCATGTTGACCGGCGCGATCATTTCCGCCGCCCTGGCCATGGAGCTTCCCGGCCCTGGCTCGATTTATATCAGTCAGTCTTTACGCTTCACCGCGCCGGTTACTATCGGCGATACAGTAACGGTAAAACTTGAGGTCACGGAGAAAAATGACCGGCGCGGTTTTGTCACGCTGAGCACAATTGCCTACAACCAACACGACAAGCGCGTTGCTACGGGAACAGCTGAACTGATGGCGCCTAAGGAAAAGATGGAGCTGGACTCACCAGAACTTCCCACAGTAACCATTAATGTCTAGATCAATGTCAGGGCAGCTATGTCACAGCCTGATCAGGTGTCTCTGCGACCTGGTCCTGAAATTGGCCGGGGTCGAGATACATCAGGCGCAGCTCAGTGGCACCGTCTCGAGTAGCAGGGTCTGCCGATAACACCATCACGTTGGGCTTATCTTGTTCTACGGTTACGGCCGTTACACCGAAGATCATTGATTGACCGTCACCTTGGTCTGCAAATACCGGTACCGCTTTCTCGCCCTGTAATGCCTGGCTGAAATTACTCAATAGCGTACTGAGGCTGGCCCGAAAAGCGCCATAGTTAATCTTGCCTCGAAACTCACTGTGGTCCAGCGATACCATGAACGCGGCCGTTGACTCATCTTCCATGCGTACCCGGGACAGCGGCACCACGACGCCCTCGGATAGCTTACGATACAACTGTTTGGCCTCGGTTCTGCCCGCATCCACGAGCCCCTTGTGCAAGAGATTAACGGCAACCAACAGGAACTGGTCCTGGGACATAGAATGGGTATCGGACATTGGGGTCTCCTCACGGGGGTTGGCGCAGTCTAATGCCACCGGGCCCAACCGACAATGTTGGCCTACTAATTATTCTTTGACTCACTCAACTGTTTAACCAGCTATTCAGCCAACTATTCACTCAACCATTCACTCAACCATTCACTCAACCATTCACTCAACTATCCTCTCAACTATGAACCAGGTCTCCTGGGGATAGATGACAGTGGCCGCGGGGTAGGCTTTTCTGGTATGCTCTGGCCGGGGATAAAATACATTATTTATTTGTTTATCAAGCACTTATGAGGGGATTTAAAAGCAGGTTAGTAGGCTCGGCAAGGCGCATGAATCACGTGTGCCTGCTTATCTGTGCCTGTCTACTGCTCCCCATCACCGTTCAGGCCCAGCTAGAGGGCGGTGATCGCATACTGCGAGCGCTGACCGCAGAACGCCAAATGCTGACAGCAGAGCTGGAAGAATACCAACGCACCATCCGTCTTTTACATTCGAGCGGCTCCTCCCCCAGCGAGAGCGCTAACCCTGCAGTCCGTAAACTGGCCCATGAAGTGGCCAATTTGCAGGAGCGGCTGGTAACAATTGCCGAGCAAGAAGTCACTCTACTGCAGCGCCAGGTCATCGCAGAGAAACAGCAACTGCAGGTGACCTCTGTCAATCAGACAGAGAGACCGCCACAGGAACAGATAATTGAAAGCAAGCCCCTGCAAACGCATAGCGTCGACTACACCCTCGCGCAGGAAGCAGAGAACGTTGAACGCCTGCATCAATTACTGGAGAACTATTACACCGACCTGCAAGAATCGGCTCGCGTGTTACCGACGCAGGAAGAAATGGCGCGGCGCGAGGTTGCTCGCAGGGACGCCGAGACAATGGACCGAATCCCCTTCAGTGTCGACAAGGTACGCCTGAGCGGCGCCGAGGGGAGCGCAGCCCTGGCGGACATCAGCCGGCGGCTGATGGATCCTACAGTGCCCGAAAGTCGCAGAGACATTGCGCCCATCTGCAGCATCAAAACGCGCCTGTTCGACACACTAGTGGCCAGTGAAAACCGCTCGCTAAAACCTGTAGGCAAGAATCACTATATAGCGCGTATACGACTGCAACCGGGCATTACAACGCTTTCTATTCGCAAAAGCCGCTGGGAAGTAAGTCTGCCCCACCATGCAATTGCCAGCGACTTTCTGGTCACTCTATACCGCCCACACGGCGGCACCGAGGAACTACACGTCTTTACGGTAGATGATCTGATAGCCACTGCGGGTGCGCATATCCCCGCC
>JBLFXU010000223.1:0-5710 GCA_047609575.1 Bacteroidia bacterium
ATTGTTAAAGGTGAAGCTTTTGTAATAGTACTGATTTACTGGCGTTCGAGTAAGGTAATTTTACGTTTTTTCACAGGCCTAACTAGTGTAAAGCGATATTTGTTTGGAGCATCGACTATGGGTGCTGCAGGTACGTCTCCCTGTCTGATGATAAAGCTGCATGCCCTGTCTGATGGTAAATGCCTTTCCCTACCTGCCGCCGCCCGACAGCGTGCTGACCAGTATTGGGCATAAGCGCCATAGGATCTGGCCGTCACAGCGCAGTGCACCCAGCCCAGAGCGGGTTGTTGGCCTTGTCACGACCTGCTCAGCCCTCTTGCTGGCTGCCGCGTCTACATGACGGCGCAGCGCGAACTAGCCAGAAATACGCCAGGCCTCATAGCCGCCATCCATGCTGTAAACCTCCGCAAAGCCCTGCCCGTCAAAATAGTCCGCGGCGCCCTGACTTGAGTTGCCATGAAAACAGTAAATCACTAACGGTTTCTCTTTGTCAGTCAGCGAGACAAAATCCTGTAGATTATGGTCTGCAACATGCGTAGCACCGGTTATGCTGCTCGCCTCAAAACTGCCCGCGTCCCTGACATCAATCACTGTAACGTCCTGCGCTGCTATGAGTGCCTTTGCCTCATCAACCGAAATCCGTTTAAAGCCCATGCTTGTCTCCTTTTACAATTTTCACACGCTCATATCACGCGTTAACCGGCATAGCTTAACGCGTGAACCCGGAGACCAAAAGCATCTTCAACTTCACCGCTGTACCGCACGCTAATGCCGTCACTACATCCCGCCACTACGGGTGTAAATTCTTCGGCATGCTGCGCCGTTGGCGGCAACTCAGTGCGGATGATAGCCGAGCCCACGGACACACCAAAGCACCATGGCCGTGTGTTATCGGATGCCCTTGAAGTATCTGCTAATACAATCATCATTCCCCCGATCTGCCACCAAGGCCCTGCAAACAGGCCAACGCTTCCTGCGCCAACAGCTGCGTCAGGCTACCCGCGTCCATCTGACGGGCAAGAGCTGCTGCCTGGCCGGACCAAAGAGAGGAAAAGTCTGCACTACCGGCTTGCTCGGACAAGGCTTTAAGTGGCGCCAGCGCAGCCCCGGCTGTTGGAAATGCAGGTGTCTGAGCGGATAACGGCCCCTGTTCGCGCATAAGGCGATTCTGCACACTTCTGGCGGGACGTCCGGAAAAAACATTGGTCAGCGCGGTACTGTCATCGCGCGACGCAACCAGCGCCTTACGGTGCAAAGACGAAATCATTGACTGCGGTGTCAATAAATAGGCCGTCCCTACCTGAACACCACAGGCCCCCAGTGCAAACGCAGCCGCTATAGCGCGACCGTCAGCAATACCACCCGCAGCGATGACCGGTAGCGCTACCGCATCCACAACCTGCGGCAACAGCGCCATTAAGGAAGGCTGAGCGTGTACATCCTTGGTAAGGAACATGCCCCGATGTCCGCCCGCCTCTGCACCCTGTGCAATGATGGCATCGCACCCCTCCCCCTCAAGCCAGCGCGCTTCTTCCACGGTGGTTGCGGAGCTGATCACGGCAGCGCCGCTGGCCTTAACACGACGCAGTAGTGCCTGTTCAGGCAGTCCGAAATGAAAACTCACCACCGCCGGTTTTACAGCTTCAACCTGCTGGCACCATTGTTCATCAAAAGGTTGTCGACCTATAGACGCATCCGGCACAGGCGCTTGCGTGCCGAACTCGCGGTAATACTCAGAGAGGCTATCTGTCCAAACTTGTTGCGCTAAAGCATCAGCTGCGGGATTGGCATGGCAGAAAAAATTAAGATTGATTGGCGCGTTAGGTGAGTTAGTTGCGTTAGTTACGTTAGCCGCGTTAACTGCCTCACGCACCTCTGCCAATTGCAGCGCAATAGTCTGAGCATCCAGCATGGCACAGGGTAAAGAACCCAGTCCTCCTGCACGGACAACCGCCACGGCAAGATCGACACCACCGGCTCCGGCCATCGGTGCCTGAATAATGGGCAGATCAATGCCCAGCAAATCCAGTAGTTCAGTTCGTGGCCACATACATTGCCCTTATTACCAAGACGGCACAATCGGTAGCGCGGCAACGACAGCCTGGGGCAGCGTCTTGTCGTTAAGAAACACTGCCACTCGCCTCCTCTTTCACGCGCCGCCAGCGAAAAGGCGCCATGACCTGCGCCCACCAGGTCATTGGAAAGTTAGGCATGTCCGCGATGCCAATATCCCGCGGCGGCTCCCTGTCTGCAGGCAAAAAGCGCGTGCCAAATACCCAGTCCCACACACTCACTGTTTGCCCAAAGTTGGTATTGGCTTCTTCCACGGTGCGCGAATGATGCCAGCGGTGTAACTCTGCCATGCTGAAAAACCAGTTCAGCGGGCCAAGGCGCAGCTGCAGATTGCTGTGCTGAAAAATGCCATGCACCGCCGATATCAAGCCGAAGAACGCAATCACTTCTCCAGGACAACCGACAACGGCCAACAGCAAGTAAGTGGGTACATAGGTGGCCATCAGATCCACCACATGAAAACGGCCTGCGTTCAGCCAGTAAAGGCGCGGGGCGCTGTGGTGCACACTGTGAAAGCGCCACATACCATCCCAGGAATGCTGCAGACGATGCATCCAGTATCCTGGCAATTCACCGATCAGCAAAGCGAGAATAATCTGCAAGCCCAATGCCCACTGTACAGGCCACAGACTCCCATTGAACTGCACTGACAACCAAGCTGCCACCAACACACCGCCGGAGATAACAGCGGGATTAACAAACGAACTGGATACGCCCAGAGTCAACGTGTGCGCGACATCGACCCGTATATCATCGTGTGAGCGCAACCAACTCTGGTGATAGGGATAGAGTCGCTCCGCCAGTGCCACCAGGGCTATGCCGCCCAACTGCGGGCCAAAAATGGCCAGCGCCGGATCCATCCCGGTCTGCATAAGGACCCACGAAAGGTAGACGGCAGCTCCCATAACCAGCGGGAACACACTCCACTGAAACCACACTGGGGCAGTGTGTACTGCACTCATTTCTGTGCTCATTCCTGCAGTCCCAAATGCTGTTTAAAAAAGGCCTGTACTCTCAATGACGGCATATCGGAGTAGAAGTCTCCACCAAAACCATGGTCGCCACCTTCGACAATAACCAATTCAGACTCCACCCCGGCGGCTTGCAGCGCCCGGTGCAATATCTCGCTCTGGTGAACAGGCACGAGCGCGTCTTTCTCCCCATGCAAAATCAAAAAGGGCGGCTCGCTGCCGTCGATAAAAGTAATAGGATTGGCGGCGGCAACTTTCTCGGGAATGGTATCAATGGGCGCGCCTAGCAATCTCGAAACACTGGAGTCAGACGCATTCCACGGGTCCGCGCCTTCCTGGCGGTGGGCATCTCCCTGCAGAAAATCGGTCGGGCCAAAAAAATCCACCACGGCATGCACATCTGTACGCTGTTGCGGCGCGGCGTCATAACCCAGTTCGCCGGGTCGATTCACAGTACCCGCAAGCGCGGCCAGGTGACCACCTGCAGAAGGGCCGATAACGCCGATACGCTGGGTGTCAAAACCAAATTCTTGCGCGTTAGCACGCACCCAACGTATAGCAGACTGTACGTCCTGCATCTGCGCTGGAAACGTTGCTTCGTAGATGTAGCGGTAATCCGCCGTCACTACTGCAAAGCCCTGCAGTGGATAGTGATGCAAATTAAAGCGGCTCATCTGATGTCGGTTGCCCGCATCCCAGCCGCCGCCGAACAGGAAAAGAACAACAGGCATAGGTTCTGCAGGCGATTGTTCAGGTAGATAAACATCCAGCAGCAAAGTTCGATTTGCGCGCTCTGCAAATTCAATGTCGCTGTGCACGACGACCCCTTCCGGCACATCAGGAGGCCCAGGCTCGAGATAATATGTGGCAACGTGGCCCATGATGAAATCACAACCACCCACAAGCAATGTGGCGCACAGAAGCAGGCACTTGGAAACGGTTCCGAATTTGGCCACTGGTTTAAGCACTAATCTTGACACTATGGGACACCCAGCAGAAGGGAATTTGCTGCATACAATAGCACAGCGTCGAACGGGATCTCGGGCCTGCGCGAGATGTCAGTTTTCTTTACATTTGCCTGTTATCGCCGCAGCTGTATTGGCTGAAAACCTTGCTATATGGCGCATGCCGTCCATCTTGCATGGTAATCGAAGCCTCGATTTTGGAACAACCTAGTGCCGAAAAACACTTCCCTCTCTACTTCCCTCTTCCTGCTGGCAGCGCTCTTGGGCGCACCCATAGCCAACGCCGGACTCATTATCGGCAACATGGCGTGGCTGCAACCCAAAGACCTGGTGAATTACAGCTGGAATGACTTTAACGCAGTGTGCCCTTCCGGCAGCTGTAACGGACAGCTCTCTGGCAATGGCCCAAATATTTCTGGCTGGCAATGGGCAACGGCGTCCCAGGTGGGTGATTTTTTTGCAACTTTTTCAGATCATCCAGGGGGTATCGCCAACTTTCACGATAACAGCCTGATCCCCGGATCAGATTTTCTCCGACTGGGTTTCAACATTACCACCGACCCTCAATTAGCCGGCGAGTTTGGGATAAGCGCTGTACTTGGCCTGACATCAACACTGACGACCGCAGGGCAGCCCTCTCTAGCGGGCGTCGGCATCAGCTTCGGCTTCCCAGTCGGACCACCCTTTGGTTCAGACTTTTTTGTTGACCTGACCGGCCCGCAAGTTGACCAGCCCGAAGAAAGTGTAGGCGCCTGGCTGTACCGATCCTCAACCGTACCGGTGCCGGCTACGTTTGGCCTGCTACTGGTGGGGTTAATGAGCCTTGCTGGCTCAAGAGGTTGCTGTACTTATCAGGGGTCGCACAAGGAGGCGCGTAAGACAGGAGTAACAAGACAGGCCTGAACTCAGCGCCACGTGCATCCGGCTTTGCCTATACCCAGTGGCGGAGCTATTTGACGCTCAACTTCAAAACTGGGCTGCGCCATGGCCAGTGTCGACCTGCCAATGCCTGGCTTAAGAAAAACCACGGAATGTGAACGCCGAAAATGTGACTCGCTGTAGCGTGCCGCAAACGCATCCGGTTTTTTCTTCCATCCCTGGCTGGGCTTGTAATCCATTCCCGTATCACCAAATCGCAGGCCACAGCGAAAATCCAACGACCCGCCCGATACGGCGGCGCTCTGCCCAGCCATGGTCAATAGGCAAGTAAATAACACTGCAGTGATGGCTCTTTTCATTCCGGCAATCCTGACGTCCTAGGGCTGTGCCCCTTAGACCGTTGACTTTGCTAGCCCACCTTTCGGCAGGTTCGCCCTGTTACAGAATGTTGCTTGAGCTCATTTAACCCCGGAGACGCGCCACTTGCAGCCTTTGTGTGGGTAGAGTATTCACAAATAGCCAGGGGCTATTGCGTGACAGTCATCTGGGTTATATCTGACGCGGCTACAGCGTTTTAGCCAACCAGCAGGCCCTAAAAGCCAGCCGGGGCAAACGTCAAGAGGTTGCAGGGAAGGACTGGCTCCGTAACCGGTCTGCCAGCAAGTGGCAGCACGCACGCTACGGCGCCGATTTTGGGTCAGTCTTGATAACCCGTAATGGCCTTCGCAGCCTGGTAACCAAAGGTCATGGCAGGTCCAAGAGTAGAACCCGGCCCCGGATAACAAGGCAGTGTTGGAGCGCTGCAATTGCCGATCGCATACA
>JBLFXU010000224.1:0-5684 GCA_047609575.1 Bacteroidia bacterium
GCAACTCTGTGCGGGTCACCGATCTGGACGAATTTGACTTCAGTCAGGTGCAGATTGGTTTATTTTCTGCCGGCGGCAGTGTGTCTGAAAAATACGCACCTATTGCGGCCGCGGCCGGCTGTGTGGTGATCGACAACACCTCCCACTTCCGGCGCGACGACGACGTTCCGCTGATCGTGCCCGAGGTGAATATCGAGGCGCTGGCGGGCTATGGCACGCGCAACATTGTTGCCAACCCCAATTGCTCCACTATCCAAATGTTGGTGGCGTTAAAGCCGATTTACGATGCCGTTGGTATTGAGCGCATCAATGTATCAACTTATCAGGCTGTGTCGGGCAGCGGCAAAGAAGCTGTGAGCGAACTTGCCGGACAGACTGCTCGTCTGATGAATGGGCAGGACATTGAAAAAGGGATCTATCCCAAGCAAATCGCATTCAACGCGCTACCGCATATCGATATTTTTCAGGAGAACGGCTACACCCGGGAAGAGATGAAGATGGTCTGGGAGACCCAGAAGATATTTGATGACCCGTCGATACAGGTCAATGCAACCTGTGTGCGAATTCCGGTGTTTTACGGCCACTCTGAATCGCTGCATATTGAGACCGTGGATAAAATCACCGCCGAGCAGGCCCGAGATTTGCTGGCGGCCGCTCCGGGAGTCACTGTTGTCGATGAGCGCGCTGATGGCGGCTACCCGACAGCGGTAACTGAAGGGGCGGGTTCTGACGCGGTTTTTGTAGGGCGTATCCGGGAGGATATCTCCCATCCGAAGGGTTTGAACCTGTGGGTTGTGTCGGACAATGTGCGCAAGGGAGCGGCCCTAAATAGTGTGCAAATTGCCGAGAGCTTGCTGGCAAGTTACCTTGATTAATACCCTGGGTTCACTGATACTAAATTGATATTGGGGTTCCCTGACGCGTTTAGCGACGCGTCGGCTGCACCCGCATGACAACAGTGCGGACGCTTGCAGGGGCTATGAAATATAGCAAGCGCAGCACCGTGGTACCCCTTAAGAACCGTGGCTAACCGGGGGAGGTTGGCTGACTTTCGTGCGGGAAATAATAAGGGGCGAGTATGACTCGTAAAGTAGCGGCAGTTGTATTCTCGCTGGGGTTTTTGCAGGCGAGTACCGTTATGGCCCTTGGCCTGGGCGAGTTAAAGATAGAATCCTTTCTTAACGAACCTCTCAGCGCCAGTGTCGATCTTCTTAATATAGGTTCGCTACACGACGATGAAATCAGAATTCGCCTGGCCACCCGGGAAGATTTCGATAAGCTTGGCATGGAACGTTCCTATTTCCTGACCAGCATTAAGTTTGAGGTTGTCGCCGGCGACAAAGGCAAACCGCGGATTGTCATGACCACTGATGAGGCGGTTCTGGAACCTTATCTGGATTTTATTGTTGAAGCGCGCTGGCCTAGCGGGCGATTGCTGCGTGAATACACGGTGTTGGTTGATCCCCCAGTGTTTTCTGACGCCACCCCTATTGTGTCTGCCAGTGCACGTGTAGCAGAAGTAGAAGGGATTCCGGCAGAGGAACCTGCAAAAAAAAACGACTCCACAGCAGTAACTAGCGGCTCTGATAAGGGCACCCGCGTCGATGTGAGACAATCCGACCTGGGTCCGGGCGAGATGCCCCAGCGCGACTTCAATGCCGCGACTGCCGACTCACCCACGCCTGGCAGTCGTTATATGATTGCTCGCGACCAGACTCTTTGGGATGTTGCGACCAAGGCGAGGCCCGAGGGCGCATCCGTTCACCAGACAATGCTGGATATTCAGCGGCTCAATCCCAACGCTTTTATCAACGGTAATATCAATCGGGTTAAAGCCGGTTATATCGTCTATCTCCCTAACGTCCAAGATATCAGCGGCAGCGATATTTCCAGCGCCTTAGCTGAAGTGCGCGAACAAAACGAAGCCTGGGAACAGGGCAGGGATGCTGAGTTGGCGCAGCGACGTGGCCCGTCTTTGCGTATATCCGCCGATGTCGAACCAGGCGTTTCCGCCGCTGCCAGTTCCGATGCACCTGGGGACAGCCTTGGTAGTAAAGATGCTAGTACCGATGGATCGGTTGAGACGACTGATGCCGCATCGGGTCTGAGTAGTTCCCTGGATGTAGCTGGCGGCGACGATGCCTCACAGATAGCGGCTTTGCAGCAGCGGTTGGAAACCCTGCAGCGCATAGTCAGCGTGAAGAATGAGCAGATTGCTGTTCTGCAGGACGCACTGACCGATAACGGCGAAGATTTGAAGGCCGCTATTGAAGCGGATCTGGCGGGTGATCTGGATTCAGATCAAACTGCTCTGAACGACTCTGATGGCATGGGTGCAACAACTGACTCGCAAACAGCAGAGGACACTCTGGTCGACTACGCCGACTACGAGCAGGGGGCTGAAGATGCAGCTCTGGAGCAGGAAGAGACAGAAGTACGTGAGGCTGAGACGGCACCCGCGCCTATGGCAACGCCCACTAGCACTCAACCAGCCGCAACAACAGATGAAGACGGCGCTCGCGGATGGCTGGCATGGCTACTGTATGGCGCTGGTGCGCTGATTCTTGCCGGACTTGCCTTTTTGTTTGTGCAGCGCCGTCGTGATGATTATGAGGAAGAAGAAGAGATTCTGTTGCCGGCGGCCGCCGCGGCGCCTGCAGCAGATGTGTTCTCGAATGTAGCGCTTAAAGAGCCTGCGTTTGAACTGGACGAGCATGAGGTTAACCTGGCGGTAGCCGAAGAAGGGCCAACCAGAGGCTACGGCGAACGCAAGCACGATGAATACGCCTCCGATGTTGAGGCCGCTGACGCTCTGGCGGAAGCCGATATATACATCGCTTACGGACGTCACCCCCAGGCGATCGACTTACTGAACAACGCGCTCGCATCTGAGCCGGGCAATCCCGTCTATAGACTCAAGCTACTGGAAATATACAGCGAGCTGAATGATCAGGCTGCCGCCCAGGATCAACTGCACCAGCTGCGGTCACTGGGTGATGAGAATGCCATCGCCAGAGGCGAGGCACTGCTGGAAGGACAGGGCATTGAACCTGCAGCTGCGCCAACCCCACTGGCTGATAGCTCCCCCAGTGCGAGTGGTACGCCCGGGCTCGTCCCGAACCCTCTTGAGATAATGAGAGCTGATGCGGAGGCTGGAGAACTGCAAGCTGAATTTACCGGTCTGGAAATTGAGCAGGATGCCGATCTCGTCGAGGAGGAAGATGATCTCGACTTGTCTGCCGATTTTGAGGATGCGCCAGTTGAGGAAGACGACGAGGACGAACTGGTTATTGCCGCAGATGCTAACGGATTGTCCACTAAACTCGATTTAGCCAGAGCGTATCTGGATATGGGTGACGATGACGGCGCGCGCCAAATTCTTGAGGAGGTAGTGGCCGAGGGTAAAGAAGAGCTAAGGATTGAGGCTCAGGAGCTACTCGACCGCATTGGCTGAGTCTCGCTTCTCGGCACAGCCCCTTGCTGTCGGCTCGCGCATAGCCTGCCGTATAGAATACGACGGCAGCGCCTATAGCGGCTGGCAGTCCCAGCCGCAACCCACTGTCCTCACCGTTCAGGATACGCTTGAGGCCGCACTGGCCTGCGTTGCCGCTGCGCCCGTGCGTGTGCATTGCGCGGGGAGAACAGACACCGGTGTGCATGCCGTCTCCCAGATCGTTCATTTCGAAGCGCCCGCAGAGCGCGCCGAGAAGGCTTGGGTCCTGGGTACCAATACGCAGTTGCCCAGGGATGTTCGCGTGCACTGGGCAGTGTCTGTGGCGCAAGACTTTCACGCGAGATTCAGTGCGCGCTCGCGCCGTTACCGCTACATTATTACTGATCTACCGATAAGGCCGCCGTTGCTGCTGGGCAAACTCTGCTGGCATCGCCAGCCTCTGAACGCTGGCGCTATGCACGAAGCGGGGCAGGCGCTGTTGGGGGAGCATGATTTCAGCGCCTTTCGAGCAGCATCCTGTCAGTCCTCATCGCCCATGCGCAACGTGGAGTCCATATCTGTGAGTCGCTGGGGCGAACTGATCGTCATTGAAGTTTGCGCCAACGCTTTCCTGCATCACATGGTGCGCAATATCGCCGGTTCCCTGATTGCAGTGGGTGATGGGCGCAGTAGTACCAGCTGGATAGGTGAGTTGCTGGCGGGACGTGACCGCACGGTGGCTGCCGATACCGCTCCCCCGGATGGCTTGTATCTGGTCGATGTGGATTATCCGCCCGAATTCGGGCTGCCAAAAACGCCTTTTGGCCCCTTGCTGCTTGGTCCTGAACGGTAAAGTTACCCCGCCAGCGACCGAGACACCGCAGCGCCTGATCTGTTATTATTCGCGCCTGTTTTTCCTGCTGCTCTTACTCATGGCACCCACTCAAATCAAAATTTGTGGCATCACCCGTCAGGAGGATGCGCGCATTGCCGTTGATTGCGGAGCCAACGCCATTGGTCTGGTGTTTTATCGCGCCTCCGCGCGTGCGGTAACAGCCCAACAGGCAGCTGAGATCGTGCGCGGATTACCGCCCTTTGTCAGCGTGGTTGCCCTGTTCGTCGATGAACCGGCAGACGAAATCCGGCGTACCTTAAAGAGCATACCCATTGATGTCCTGCAGTTTCATGGTGATGAGAGTGCTGCCTTCTGCGAGCAATTTGATCGTCCCTGGATAAAGGCCATTCGTATGAAGTCTGACATTGCCCTGGACGACATTGCTGCAAGCTACCCGAGAGCCCGCGCTCTTTTACTGGATAGCTGGGAGGAGGGTGTGCCTGGAGGTACCGGCAAGACCTTTGATTGGCAGCGCGCAGACCAAGCTCTGCCTTTACCTCTGGTGCTAGCCGGTGGCTTAAACGCAGGGAACGTCGGGCAGGCTATTGCGGCACTGCAGCCTGCTGCGGTTGATGTCAGTGGCGGTGTGGAAGCCGCGCCCGGTATCAAAGACCCGGAAAAAATTCGGCAGTTTGTGGCCGCAGTGCGCCATGCCGACCGATTGATAAGTGGTGTATCAGATGAGCAGTAGTTCGAAAGATCCAATTTACGCGTCCGTGCCTGACATTGACGGACGCTATGGCGTTTACGGTGGCAAGTTTGTCGCCGAGACCTTGATGCATGCTCTGCGCGAGCTTGAGGAGCTGTATCGGCGGCTGTCGGTCGATCCAGATTTTCAGCGCGAGCTGGATGAAGACCTGGCGTACTATGTCGGTAGGCCCTCGCCGCTGTATGAGGCAAAGCGTTGGTCCGAAAAGGTTGGCGGCGCTCGCATCTTTCTCAAGCGGGAGGATTTAAATCACACCGGTGCCCACAAAATAAACAATACGGTTGGGCAGGCCCTGCTCGCCAAGCACATGGGTAAGAAGCGGATTATCGCAGAAACCGGCGCTGGTCAACACGGTGTGGCAACCGCCACCATTGCGGCGCGGCTGGGGCTGGAATGCCAGGTTTTTATGGGCGAGGAAGATGTGCGTCGCCAAGCCCTGAATGTCTATCGCATGAAGCTCCTTGGAGCCGAGGTCATACCCGTAACATCCGGCTCGCGGACGCTCAAGGATGCCATGAATGAGGCAATGCGAGATTGGGTGACCAATGTGGACGATACGTTCTATATCATTGGTACAGTGGCGGGGCCGCATCCGTATCCAATGTTGGTGCGCGATTTTCAGTGTGTCATAGGCCGTGAGGCGCGTC
>JBLFXU010000225.1:0-5637 GCA_047609575.1 Bacteroidia bacterium
TAGCGCCGCTACAGGGCTGGACGATTTCGGCGATCGCCGATTTCTGCAACCGCTGGCAATACTGATCAGCAGTCTGAACGAAGAAGCTGAGGTCAACGCCATAGGCCGTTTCCTGGCCAAAACAAATATTCAGCGTTTGCTGAAACAAAGGCTGCAGGCGGAGGAACTGTTCCGCCGCCACCCCGAAATACTGGACCGGGAAACGCCTGATCCGGTAGTCGTGGTCGGTCTCGCGCGGTCCGGTACAACCCGACTGCACCGACTATTGGCATCCGACCCAGGATTTTTGCACCTGAAGTCCTGGGAGAGCGTCTACCCGGTACCCCGCTCAGATTGTTTTGCAGCGCGAGACGCAGGCCTCAAAGACCCGCGTATCAAAGCCCTGGACCAGGCACTGAAGGCCGTGCTTTATATGAGCCCACAGGTAGCTGCTGTGCACCCACTGGGCACAATGGAGGTGGAAGAGGAAATTGGCCTGATCCAGCATGGTTTCTCCACCCAATTGTTTGAAATTATCACCACGGTGCCAAGCTTCGCAGAATGGCTGATGACCCACGACCAGAAGCAGGCCTATGAGTACCTTGCGCGACTAATGAAACTGATATCCTGGTTTCGCGGCGACCCCGAAGACAAACCCTGGGTACTCAAATCGCCGCAACACATGCAAGACCTGGATGCGCTGCTGCACGTTTTCCCCAACGCAAAGCTGGTGTGCCCTCACAGAGATCCAATCAAGGTTGTAGGCTCTTGCTGCTCGATGGCCTGGAACTCCCTGGTGCGGGACAACCCCGGCGTGACACCTCAATGGGTAGGGCAGGAATGGCTGCTCAAAACACAACGCATGCTGCACAAAAACCTTTCTGATCGTGCAACACTGGCGACCGCTGAACAACAGTACGACCTGCTGTACGCCGACATCAGCGCAGATTGGCAGGGGGCCATGCAAGGCGTGTACGATTTTCTGGGCAGACCATTCACCGAGCAGGCCAAACTGGGTATGCAGAGTTGGCTAGCCAGCAACGGTCAGCACAAGCACGGTGCACATAAATACCACCTGTCCCAGTTCGGTCTGGAGCAGGAACAAGTCGACCAGACTCTCATGTTCTATCGGCAGCGCTTCAACATCCCGTATGAAAATTCTAACCCCCACTCGGCGGCCACCGCCTGACCCTATCTAGAGACCACTCAAAATGGAAACACAAAGCCGTACTGCGTTGCAGGGACTGATTAAAACGCTGCAAGAAATAGACGAACGCTGGTCGGGGCCGGAATGGAATCTACATTCGGCGGAAGACGTGACGGGCTCACACCGGGCCTTGATGCATATTCTGGAAGCCAGCCTGGTGGGGTTTTTCGAACAGGATGCGGCGCGTCCCGATATGCGCCGTATCACCACACCGAGTCGAAAATTGACCGGGGATAACCCGGATGCAATTTATTTCGACGCGCCAGTCAGCGCAGAGCACAGCTATCTCGTACGGGGATCAATGCAGGATGCAGCATACTTCTCCGTCACTATTGAAGAAGGTACTTCAGAGGGCCATATGGCTACTAATACTGCTGGCGTGCTGAATGATACTGAAATTGATATTGATGCACAGGGAAACTTCACGCTTTACCTCGGCGGCGAGCAACGCACACGCAACTGGCTGGCACTCACAGCAGAATCTTCGCGAATCACCACCAGACATTACTTTGAAACCGAACACCCCGCCGCGCTGGACTCGGCGCTGGAACCTCGTATGAGTATTGAATGCCTGGACAGCGAAGGCCCCGCCAAGCCAAGCGATGATGCATCTGTCGCACGCGGCATAGCGCGCGTAAGCAATGTGATGCGCAGTCGCACACTGGAAATGCCGCCGTTGGCAAACAGCGAACCACCACCCTTCGTAGCCCTTACCCCCAACGAATTCCCCCCACCGGTGGTACCGGGGGATTTCGGTTTTGCCGCAGCGGATGCACACTATTCCATGGCGCCCTTTTTCATCAATGCAGATGAGGCGCTGGTGATTACCGGTCGCTGGCCTGAGTGCCGCTTTGCCAATGTCTGCCTGTGGAATCGCTTTCAGCAAACGCTGGACTACCGTAGCCGCAGCGTTTCCCTCAATCGCAGGCAAACGGTGGTAGACAGTGAAGGCAATTTCCAACTCGTACTGGCACACGAGAACCCGGGTACGCCCAACTGGCTAGACACAGAGGGACAATTGTTTGGACTGGTGTTCTGGCGCTATTTCCTTGTGGATGGCGAGGTCGTCACACCGACGGCAAAGGTGGTGAAGCTCGCTGATTTGGTGAAAGGCGATGAGTAAGCTGCCAATACCGATACGCCTCCTTAACCTGGGCGGTCGTGCACTGGGTGCTGTTGGCGTGCAGCCCATCAGCCTGGATTTCGAAAAACTGCTACAGCAAGCCAGGCAGAATACCGGTCTTGCCGACTTTGGAGAGGAGGACTTTGAGGCCCCGCTGAAAATGCTGATCACTGGATTACAATCCGAAGCGCAGCTATCACAGCTGGGGCGCATGATCTCCAGGACAGACCTCCTGCGCACACTGGAAAACCGCCTGGGCATGGTAGCACTGCTAAAGAAGCACCCGGAAATTGAAGAGCAGCCCATTGAAAAGCCAATGTTCGTGGTAGGGCCACCCCGCTCCGGCACCACAATCTTCCATGAATTGCTGGCAATGGATTCCGAGAACCGCGTACCACTCTCATGGGAGGCAAGTTACCCACTGCCGCCGCCTGAAACTGCCACCTATCAATCGGACCCACGCATCAATCGCTGCCAGCAAGACCTGGATCAGGTAGACAAATTGCTGCCCGAATTCAAGAAAATGCATCCCATGGGTGCACAACGGGCACAGGAATGCGTCATGATGACATCGCTTGATTTCACCTCGATGGTTTACTTGGCCCAGTACTACGTGCCGACCTACGACAAATGGATCATGGACTGTGAAATGCACTCGGCATTAAAGTGGCACCGCCGCTTCCTGCAGGTTCTACAGTGGAAATGTCCCGGCGAACGCTGGGCACTGAAATCACCGCAACACATGTGGCATTTGGAATTTATTCACCGTGAGTATCCTGATGCCCTGTTCGTACAAACCCACAGAGATCCTGTAAAAAGTGTCATTTCAATGAGCAGTCTTGCGACTGAGTTGCACAAACTGGCCAGCGACAATGCCAGCCTCAAAAGAGTAGCAAAGCACTATGCTGAAGGATTGGCCAGCGGCTACAACGCCACTGTGGACTATCGCAAGTCAGGCAAGCTGCCAGATGCACAGGTAGTCGATCTGTATTTCAGCGATTTCATTCAGGATCAAGTGGGCACCGTGCGCCGCGCTTACGATCACTTTGGTATTACCTTGTCGGACGCAGCTGCCACTGCTATGCAAAAATTTCTGGATGCCAATCCGGCAGACAAGTTTGGCAAGCACCTCTACCAGTTAGAAGACACGGGTCTCGACATGGACTGGCTGCGCAACCTGTTCACTAACTACGAAGACTATTTCAATATACCGCGAGAAGACGTCTAGCGTGGACGGAATCAGGGAGAATCCGTGAAGTTCTGGCAAGCCATTACCTGGGCTGAAACAGAGCAACTGATCGACATCGCAACATTCGCTGAAGAAGTGGGCTTTCACGGGTTGATGAGTGGCGATCATGCGGTGTACCCGGAATCCATCGTACCTGATTACCCTTACTCGGAGAACGGCCTGCCACCGATGCAGCCGGAAGATGAGTACCCGGACCAAACGGCGATCTTTGGCGCCATGGCAGCGGTGACACAACGCCTCAAATTCGTCTGTGGCGTCTACGTGCTGCCACTACGCAATCCGCATGAGGTTGCCCGCGCCATGGCAACCCTGTCAATCATGAGCAGTAACCGCTGCGTACTGGGTATAGGCGTTGGCTGGATGAAAGAAGAGTTCGACATTTACGGCGTGGACTTTCGCAAGCGCGGCAAGATCACCGATGAGATGATTGAGGTCATGCAAACACTGTGGCGTGGCGGCATGGTAGAGCATCACGGTGAACACTTTGATTTCCCGCGCATACAACTGAGTCCAGCACCCAAACAGCACCCACCCATTTACGTCGGTGGCGCCAGTGAGGTCGCATTGCGACGCACCGCGCGCATTGGTGACGGCTATGTCGGTGCTGGCACTCTACCGGAAGAAGTAGGGCCTCTACTTAGTCGCCTCAACGCGCTGCGCAAGGAATACGGACGCGATCACCTGCCCTTTGAGGCCATGCTGGGAATTTCCGATATCCCTGGTTACGACCTGTATGCGCGACTGGCGGAAGATGGACTGGAAAGCACAGTTGCCCCGCCCTTCTTCTACGCGTTGGGCAAGAAGCACTCGACCCTGGATGAAAAGAAACGCTTTATGGAAGACTACGCCAACACGATTATCCGACGCTTCTAACAATGAAGTGCCCATGATTCTTAGAGTGGAGTGCCAAGGCTCTGATAGCCACAGACCCAAGGCAAAAGTATGTGCGCCAAACTTGGCCCTGGGTTTAGCCGCGAGGTAGGCCCACATCTTTTCGTGAGCGCCGTCGGACCAGTCCATACCGAAGTGCGCATAAGTACTCTCAATATCACACCTTTGGAGTAGCCGCTGGACCGGGCGATTTCGCGAATCGTCGCCGCTTCCAGGCCACCTTCAGCAATGAGCGACGCAGCCGTTGCGCTTATCTCGAAACGACGGGCCTCATGATTGACAAGCTTGGGCATGAATCAGTAACCAAAGCGTCGCATGACGCCTAGGCGCAGTGCCGCTAACTCTCGCCTGCGACCGTCTTTATCCATAGTCTTTACATCAGCAGCCAGATAGTCCGCCAAATCAGCCGCAAGCATCTGCTCGCATGAGGGTGTGGGACAACCATCGGCACCTATCCGGTGCACGGTGATGTAACCTGCATTGTGCCCGGAAGGGTCCAGCCAGTTGGGCAGTCCCGGGGCGTCGTGCGAGACCACCAACAACAGCTCGCCATCCTCTTCGCGCACCGCATGATGGCAGTTGGTGCTGCACAGGCGATAACGATAGTCCATGGCCGCGCACAAATAGTTGCCAAACTCAACCGCCCAGTAATCTGCTCTGGGCGCCTTGACCCGCACCACGAGAACCTCATCCGGCGGTACCTGCCAATAACAAATAAGTGGTTCGCCGCCGGGCTGGGCTGGTCGCTAACGTTGAGTCTTAATGCTACTGGTAGTCGCCCTTAAACCGCTCTCGTTGACTTATGTAACACCACTGCATTAGATAGACCGCGTCACTAACAATTAACTGAAGCGCCCTATGAACGATTATCTGGAGCTAGCTTTTAGCCCCGCCACCCTGGGCAAACTGCCCTTGAAAAACCGCATACTCAAAGCCGCCACTTATGAGGGCAAAACCCCTGATGGCGTCCCCGGCGATAACCTGCTCAACTTCCACAAAGCGATCGTGGAAGGCGGTACCGCTATGACCACCATCGGCTATTGCACCACCGAATCAGACGGACGAATTAATGACCAGATGATGTGGATGCGCGAGGATATTCGAGAGCGTCTGGCACACATGAACACCGAGCTCAAGAAAGCCGCACCAGATGTGAAAATCTCCGGCCAAATGACCCACTGCGGCAAT
>JBLFXU010000226.1:0-5603 GCA_047609575.1 Bacteroidia bacterium
CGCCAAGCGTTGCAGCGGCGACTGCCTGAAGATTGCCGCCCACGCTTGATCCAGCGCCCAGTGTTATGGCGGCACCGGAATACACCGTCTGACTATTTAAGGCTGAATCTAGCAGCGGCGTGGTCGCTTGCGCATTAGATGCCGCAGTAAGCATCGAGATAAGTAGTATGTGTTGTCTCATCTTCATAATTATTCCTTAATTTTTCAGTTAAATAATCATATATCATCGAACGATCCTAAGATGAGACCTGCGTCACGGTTGTTGCTGTTCGGCAGCCAGTTATAAATACCTGATAAAACGCTTGTCATAGCAGTAGAATTACAGTCGTCGGGCTGTGAAATAATAAAAAATTGGACAAATTACCAGTTTTCGAAGTTTCAGATAAACGTAGCCAATTTTTACTAATGTATAGGACAAATAAAAGGGCTATAGAGGGAACTGTTGTTCCCATATCTCGATACTTTACCTGCATTGAGCCGAGCGATGCCCGCTCAGTGCGCTGAGAACGCGCTTGCACTGGTCCACGTGCCCATCTTTTTGGGTCGACTCCAGATGGCAACTCACAGGAACTCATGCCAACTCAATGCTCAGCGGCGTCCCTGCTGATTGAACTGCAGTAACGCCGGCTCTGCTGAGGCGCCCCTTAAAAGAGACAGCGTGTCAGGAGGGGCTCGAGCGGGTGGTGCCAAGAGCGGCCGAACAGGGGTATCGTGTACCTTCCTTCGCAGGTGATCCAGGATCTGCTCAATGACGTCCTGATCTTCAATGCAAGCGGTAACCTTCACCGTACCCCTGCAGCGGTACAAACCTGAACACACGCTTCCCAGAGTAAGAAGAAGCTCCCGCCTTGGAATAATCCATGTTTGTTTCGCCAAAAATGCCGCCGGGCAATCTCAGACAACGTTGCGCTATTGCCCAATGCCGTCTTCGTAGCCGCCAGCCAAGGAACTCGCTAGCCTGTGATGGGTGCCTGCGCGCCGCTGTCTTGATCTTAAAAGAGGTGCAGTCTAGATGGCGATCTTTGCTACTGCTATTTGTGATGGGTATCAGGAATTTTCGTAAAGTCTGAGTAGTAGGTGCACGCGCTCAAGTGCGAGCGCGAGTGCAAGTGCACCAATGAAATATACTGCGTGAAGCTGCTGCTATTTTTGCGCAGGCGGTGCTCGATCTCAAGCACTCCGCGACAAGCGATGCGTTGGGCAGACAAACATCCGGCTCTGATTCATAAGTACAGACCTGGGTCGTAATATCCGTCACGGCAGGTATGAGCCGCCCAACCAGACCGGCTATCCCGATTTGAATGGGAAAAACTGGAGAAGAGAGAGACTGCAGGAGCAAATTTTCCGGCAAAAAAAAGAGGCGTAATCGCCTCTTTCATTCTTACAGACAATTCGCTAACACACTGCGTTAAGCAACATTCTGAATCGGCTCTGGCGCAGGCTGTGCACCACGGATCAATTTGCCAGGGCGGGCGCCAGATTCAACACCGTCTTCCATCACGACCTCACCGCTCACAATAGTATAGCGATACCCTTCCGCCGCCTGGAACATGCGCCGGCCACCGGCGGGCAGATCGTAGATAACCTCAGGGGCCAGTACCTTAAGCTCCTTGTAATCGATCAGATTGATATCCGCCTTCATCCCAACCTCAATGGTGCCCCTATCCTCCAAGCCAACACAGCGTGCAGTATCACGGGTGTGCATCATAACGGCCTGCTCCAGCTCAAAACGCTTGCCTCGCACACGGTCACGGCACAGATAAGAGATAAGATACGTGGGCATCGATGCATCCGATAACACGCCACAGTGAGCGCCGGTATCAGCCAGGCTGATGACAGAGTTCTCATCTTCCAACATGGTCACTTGACGACTCAGGTCACCCTGATCGTAGCCCATAAGCGGGAAAAACAGCATGGCCTTGCCGTCACGTTTGAGCAGAGCATCGTAGGCAATTTCCTGTGGGGTTACACCAGCGGCTTTTGCTTTGGCTGCGATACTTTCATCCGGGTGCGGCTCATAGTCAGGCTCCTCGCCCAATTCAAACATCAGATCAAAATCAGCGGCCATGCGATCCGCAGCCTCGATGCCCATTTTCGGTGTGGGTTCAGCCAAAATGGCTGCCCGCACTTCTGGATCGCGCAACTTCTGTAATCGCTCTTCAGGCGTCAGCGCCATCAAAGGGCCAAAATTCTGATGCATAAAAAACGGATGTACCGTGCCATGGAAACTCATCAACACGTTCACCGGCCGGGCACCTACATGCGCCACCAGGTGCGCACCCTCGGCGTTGGCCTGCTTAACGTACTCCAGTTGCGCCTCTACCCGGGGCCATTGTTCGGCATCCTGGTAAAACAAGACAAAATTGATCTGGCACTTGTTCTCGATGGACAGACGTTTCATCCAGTCCATTTCCACTTCCCAGTTATCCCAGTCTGACACCAGGCCATAAATTCCCTTGCCCAGCTCTCCGATAGACTTACCGATGCCCAGCAGTTCGTTCTCGTCGGAATAGGTACCTGGCATCGCCACACCATCGCGGGTCATATGCAGCTCAGTTCGAGATGTGGTGAAGCCCAGCGCTCCAGCTGAAATCCCCTCGCGCACAATGTCCCTCATCTGATCGATGTCACCCTGAGTCGCATTCTCATTTTTAACACCGCGATCTCCCATTACATAGGTACGCACCGCACAGTGAGGCACCTGTGCTGCTATATCGATCGCGCGGGGAAAACGTTCAAGCGTGTCCAAATACTCGGGAAAGCTCTCCCACTCCCAGGTAATACCTTCGACCAGCGCCGCGCCGGGGATGTCTTCTACATCTTCCATAACTGAAATCATCAGGTCATGCGCTTCATCGCTGGTATGGCACGGCGCAAAGCCCACCCCACAGTTCCCCATGACGAGAGTGGTAATGCCGTGGTTGAGGGCCGGACTCAGCAATGGGTCCCAGGTGGCCTGGCCGTCCATGTGCGAATGGGTATCAACCCAGCCCGGTGCCACGACCAGTCCAGCAGCATCGATTTCGCGCCGGGCCGGACCGCTGATCTGACCGACACTGGCTATGCGTCCATCCTGGATTGCCACATCGGCCATGCGTGCAGGGCCACCGTTGCCATCAACGAGGGATCCATTTTTGATAATCAGGTCATACATGCGCTTTGCCTCAGATTCAGTTCTGTTGACCAGTGTAATAAATTCAGCGCAATTAGCGCAGCAATTGCGCCCCAACGGCGGCTGGAATGTAGCAAGTTCCGCGGGGAGCCTACATAGCTAAACCGCCGGAATGACAAAAAATGGCAACGGGCCCGGGAGTAACCACACACAAGTCAAATTCCGGGAATACTCAGACGCATGGCGCACAAAGAACAGGGTTATCCGCGTTGTAGAGCCTGCAGAAATACCGTAAGAATGTTGGCAGCGTTGTGATCGCGCAGTGGCTGCGCCTGGCCGAAGTCTTAAGCCATTCTGGGACTAGCCTCGAGGTCACAGCGAGTAAGTAGAAGTTGCAGCAAGACTGCGCGAGAACTGCCTGTCGGTTTTTGCGATGCGTATTACACGATGCGATCACACTTCATCATTCTAATTGGCAGCGTGAATAATTCTCCACAGCAAGCGTGGCGAGAAGCGTCTTAACCACTGCAGTATTTTAGCTTCGGTGCTGGGCCACAAAATAGTGATCTTCTTTTTCAGGCCGCGTTCGACCGCATCAACAATATCGTCCGGCGTCATATAACGCTGCTGATCAAGCGAGTAACTCAACATCTTGGGCTGCGCGGTGGCCATCGCCTGTTCCAGTAGCGGAGTATTCACCAGTGGCGGGCAAACCAGCATAAACTGCACATTACATTCTCGATTCTCTTCTGCCAGAATTTCCATGTAGGCGTTGGTCGCCGCCTTTGACGCACAGTATGCACCGCAGTCTGGCACTGGCACCGCTCCACCACTGGATCCAAACACAATCATCTCACCTGCATCACGGACCAACATATCCTGCAATACAGTTGTCACCACGTTTACCGTGCCGCCGTAGTTCACGCTCATGAGTAGATTAGTGGTCTGCGCTGCCATATCCGCCAACTTGCCAGCGGGCATAATTGCAGCGCAGTGAATTAGACGATCAATTGCACCAAACCGGCTTTCGATTTCCTTAACCATGACCTTTACCTGCTCCAGGTTAGTCACATCGCATTCGAACACATTGACGCCAGCGCTGGCCAACTCTTCGAGGGCGAGCGCATTCGTGTCTGCAACACACACTAGCCAGCCCTGCGTAACCAGGCTCCGCACAAAGGCGCGACCAATACCGCTGGCGCCACCCGTTACCAATACCGTTTTTGTTGACATCGCTAGTGCGCCTCTTCAGTACAGCAACGCAGGGGCGCTCATACTGAAGCGCTGCTTGCCCATGTGACCAGATAGCAAAGGCTTTTTGGGTAATCCCAAGCGCCGCAGGGGTTCCACTAACGCATGGTCAGACAACACCAGCTCACCGTCTCGCCCATAGGAGGCTTCAGAAAAATTCTGCGTTAGATAACCGATATGCGGCGCGCCCTCAAAGATCGAATACACCGGGGCCTCTATGGGTTTCAGCGATTTTTTACCCAGATTACCCACGCTATAGCGCAAAACCTCTTCACCGTCCCGTAGCAACGTTGTCACTGTCCGCCCCCCTTCCTTGCGATGACGAATATCCTCAATCGTCTTCGGATATCCCCACATCTGCATTCCACACTCAAGTGCAGACTCTTCTGTCACGGGCAAATACCATGTAAACGATGGCTGGTGGCCGCGCAAGATATTCAACCAGTTCCCCAGATAAGGAATGGCGGGCTTTGCAGAGAACTTGTTGACAAAAAATGCACAGCCGATCTCCTCATAGCTACCACACTGCGTGTCAGTATAGTGAACACCCGCAAAACTTAGAATTGCTTTCCCCGGCGCTACTTCAGCGACTGTGAATCCGCTATCGGCGATTAGCGCATTGGCAACTTTGCTCGATACAAGAAACATACCCACCGATGTACTGCCATCGTGAAATACTGTTGGATACCCCAGTTCACTTCCGCAAATGTTATATCGACGGTTCGCATGTGGGTTTTCTACTGACATGTGGCACTAACTCCTCAACGGTAAAACGGTAAAAGCCATCAGCCCGCAGTTAACCCAATTTCAATATCGCATCAAGATCAGCAACTGTTTTTTCACCATCGCCGTCAACCAGTATCGAACGAATATTCAATGCACTGGCCGCAATGACGTTGCCCTCAAAGTCGTCCAGAAACAGCGCTTGATCGGGCGTGAGCCCGGCTATATCAAGCGCCTTTTCAAAAATAGCGGGATTGGGTTTGCGCATACCTACCTCGCAGCTATCGACCACAAAATCAAACAGCTCATCGACCGGCAACATGCCGCGCCAGTGCTCCCTGAACTCCACCACATTGTTAGTGATGATGCCGGTGGCTAACCCCGACGCGCGAATTTTGGGTAAGTAGTCGACCAGCTCCTGGCGCAGGCCGCCGCCGTTTTCAGACATGGCCATGAATACTTCCCATATATCGACCTCTAAGCCCTGCTGCCGACCCAATGCCATGATCTCGTCTCG
>JBLFXU010000227.1:0-5549 GCA_047609575.1 Bacteroidia bacterium
GAAGCACTTAAAGCCAACATCAAGAAAGCGATGACCTATCCCATGGCGGTAGTGTGTGTGGCTCTGATTGTCTGCGCCATCCTGTTGATCAAAGTGGTACCGGTATTCGCCCAAACATTTGAGAGTTTTGGATCCGAACTGCCTGCGTTCACCCAGTTCGTGATGGATATTTCGGACTTTGTGCAGGCTTGGTGGATCGTTATGTTCGCCGCCATCGCAGGCACTGTTGTCACGATACGCGAAGCCAAACTACGCTCGGTGCGCTTTGCGGAGTTTATCGATCGCCTTGCTCTGCGCATGCCGATTGTCGGCGGTATTGTTCACGACGCAGTCGTTGCGCGTTTTTCCCGTACACTGTCTACCACTTTTGCCGCCGGTGTGCCGCTGGTGGATGCACTGAACTCCACCGCGGGTGCCGCGGGCAACTCGGTATACACCAAAGCTATTCGTCGCATCCGCGACGATGTCACCACGGGCTCAACGCTCTACGATTCAATCAAAGCCACCGGCCTCTTCCCGCACATGCTGCTACAAATGGTATCAATCGGTGAGGAATCTGGCTCACTGGATGAAATGCTGGACAAGGTGGCCACACACTATGAGGATGCAGTAGACAATGCCGTGGACAGCCTCAGCTCACTGATGGAGCCGCTCATTATGTCTGTCCTGGGAGTCATGGTTGGCGGCTTGATGATTGCCATGTACCTGCCCATCTTTATGCTCGGCTCGGTAATCTAACCACTCTTACCAGGGGGCGGTTACGCCATGTCTGAAGCATTTGTTCAATCTAGCTGGCTACTGCCTGTGACATTACTGTTACTGGGATTACTGGTTGGCAGTTTCCTCAATGTCGTCATCTACCGGCTACCACTGATGATGGAAACCAGCTGGCGCAAAGACTGTTGCCAGCTGCTTGAAATAGAGCGGGAAAATACCGACGAACCGCTGAATTTGGCGACACCAAATTCGCACTGCCCCAATTGCGAGTCAGCAATCAAACCCTGGCAGAACATACCGGTTGTCAGCTACCTATTGCTGGGCGGCAAGTGCGCCAACTGCGCTGTCTCCATATCACCGCGCTATCCAATAGTAGAATTAGTCACCGGCCTGATGTCTCTGGCGCTGGCCTTGCACTTTGGCCTAACCCCTGCGCTGGCAGGCGCAACGCTACTTACCTGGGCGCTTATCACCTTGACCATGATCGACGTGGACCACCAATTGTTGCCAGACGATATCACCCTGCCGCTACTCTGGCTGGGGCTTTTGTTTAATCTGCAGGAGACCTTCGTCACTCTGAACGACGCAGTCATTGGAGCGGTCGCCGGCTACCTGACGCTTTGGACGGTTTATTGGGTTTTCAAATTGGTCACCGGCAAAGACGGTATGGGTTTTGGCGACTTCAAATTATTAGCGGCCCTGGGAGCATGGATGGGCTGGCAGATGCTGCCCGTCATCATATTGCTCTCTTCACTCGTCGGCGCAGTCTGCGGCATTGCTCTTATCATCATCCGTAAGCGCGGTAGAGAAGTCCCAATACCGTTTGGGCCCTACCTCGCCATGGCTGGCTGGATCGCCTTGCTCTGGGGTGAAACGATCATGGCGCGCTACATGGGTACGATGAGCTAGCCGAATGATTATCGGAATCACAGGCGGCATAGGCAGCGGAAAATCAGCCGTTACGCAGCGCTTCGAGGCGCATGGAATAACCGTCGTCGATGCAGACCTGGCAAGCCGGGTTATCGTGGAACGCGGCAAACCGGCCCTCACAGAAATAGCAGACCACTTTGGCCAGGATATTCTGAGCACGGACGGCACCCTCGACAGGACCGCGCTGCGTGCAAAAGTCTTTGCAGATGCAGAAGAACGGCGCTGGCTGGAAAGATTGACCCATCCTCTCATCGGTCAGGAAATCCTGGACCAGATCAACGCATCGACCAGTGCTTACACCATCTTGAGCTCACCGCTATTACTGGAAACCAGCCAAAAAGAACTTACCGATTGCGTTGTCGTGGTGGATGTACCCGAAGAGATACAGCTAGCGCGCACGATGGCACGGGACGACAACGATGAAACTCAAGTACGTGCCATTATGGCGGCACAAATGCAGCGCGCTGAACGATTGGGGCGGGCGGATATTGTGATAGATAATTCACGCAGTCTGGAAGAGTTGGACCGTGTGGTTGTGCAACTGCACGGGGACTTTTTGCGCCGCGCAAAGGCTCAGAACTGAGCGACTATCTGCACTCACTGCACTTCATCACGTGCCCTGAATAAGCAAACTCTGCACAGCTTCAACAATCGGCACATTCGCAACGGGGAACTCGTAGTCAGATAGCGCCGCCGCAGACACCCAATTCAGGGGCTGTGATTCCAAACCTGTAGCTTCACCACTATGCTCCCAGACTACATGTACATCGAGCAGCACTTTTTTGTCGCCGTAGTCGTGAGTGACTTGCAGCAGTTCGCTGGTGCGGTTAATAGTAATACCCAGCTCTTCTTTCAGCTCGCGGCACAACGCCCTCTGTAGTGACTCGCCGGGCTCCACCTTACCGCCTGGAAATTCCCAAAGACCACCCTGGTGAGCATCGTTGGCTCGCCGTGTAATAAGAATGCGTTGCTGCGCGTCGAGTATGACACCCACAGCCACGTGCACCCTGGCCCCTGCGTGCGCTACTACATGCTCTACTACATTCGCCACTAGGTGCGATATTCGGCGTTGATACGCACGTAATCATAGGAAAAATCGCTGGTATAAACTGCAGCGCTCTGTGCACCGCGGTTGAGCTCAACCCGGATGGTAATATCTTCCGGTGCCATCGCTGTGACTCCCGCCTCCTCGGTGTAGGAAACGGCCCGACAACCCTGCTCTGCGATCAAGACATCATTGAGAAATAGACTGATTTGATTCACATCGAGATTTTCAAGGCCCGCCCGGCCAATGGCTGCAAGCAGACGACCCCAATTGGGATCGGAGGCAAACAGGGCGGTTTTAACCAGCGGGGAATGCGCTATGGTAAAGGCAACGTCGAGACACTCCGTCTCATCGCGCCCACCGTTTACCGCCACAGTAACGAACTTACTCGCACCCTCGCCATCGCGCACCAGGCCCTGGGCCAGTGACACACAAACTTCCTGTAAGGCATCGCGCAGCGCTGCGCACAGTGGTGAGCCCAAGTCGTCCACGCTGACATTTCCGGCAGTGCCGGTCGATAGTAAGACACAGGCATCGTTAGTTGATGTGTCGCCGTCTACGGTGATGCGATTAAAGGACATCGCTACCGCCTCTGTGAGCAGGTGCTGCAGAACAGGCTGATCCACAGCGCAATCGGTAGCAACATAGGCCAGCATTGTGGCCATGTTTGGCCGGATCATTCCGGCACCTTTGGCGATACCGGTAATCACGTAGTGTTGACTAGCAACAGTAAACGTAATGGAATACCCCTTGGGTCTGGTATCCGTTGTCAGAATTCCTTCGGCAGCGCTGGCCCAACCCTGCTCAGTCAGCGCTGCGATTGCAGCTGGAATTGCCTCGCGAATCTTTGCCACGGGCAGCGGCTCGCCAATCACACCGGTAGAAAATGGCAGTACCTGGCTGGCCTGCACATCGGTTAGCCGTGCCACTGCGCCGGCACAATCACGCGCATCCGCAATACCAGGTTCGCCGGTACCCGCGTTGGCGTTACCGGTATTAACCAGCAGGTAGCGGGGCTGGCTGCCACAAGTAGCAAGACTATCCCTGGCAACAGTAACCGGTGCGGCACAAAATGCATTTTGGGTAAAAACCGCTGCGCAGTTTGTACCCGGTGCAGTTTCAATAAGCACAAGGTCCGCACGGCCCGGCGTTTTGATGCCAGCAGAGACTGTGCCCAGCCTGATGCCGGACACGGCACTCAGCGCAGGGAGTTCATCGCTACCTACTGCCATTGGCGTGCACCCTGATTGACCAAAATGCCACTACGCAAGATCACAGCTTGCCGTGACACTGCTTATACTTCTTGCCGCTACCACAGGGACACGGTTCATTGCGGCCGACTTTGGGCTGTTCCCGGGTAAAAGGCTGCCGCGGGTCTTCCTCGCCCTGCGCCGCTCCACCCTCAGGCGTCATCGCAGAGGCCTCGGCGTGCTCGAACGCCATCTGTTCACGCTGGGCAGCCTCTCGGCGCTGCCGTTCTATTTCCTCGGCCTCATCCTGCCGCTGGATCTGCACATGACTGAGGAATTTGACCACTTCGTACTTAAGGGCCGTAAGCAGCTCCTGAAAGAGCTCGAAAGATTCGCGCTTGTATTCTTGCTTGGGATTTTTCTGCGCGTAAGCGCGCAAGTGAATACCCTGGCGCAGTTGATCCATGGTCGCAAGATGCTCCTTCCATAAGGTGTCGAGTACTTGCAACATGATCTGCTTTTCTATCTTGCGCATGTCTGGCCCAACGTCCTCGCTCTTGCGCGCATAGCTGGCCTCAACTTCTTCCTGGACTTTCTCGCGTAGGGCCTCCTCATGCAGCTTGTCATCGTCCTGCAACCACTGTTGCAGAGGCAAAGATACTGCAAATTCAGCCTCCAGTTGTTTCTCAAGACCCGGTACATCCCACTGTTCTTCCACGCTCATGGGCGGAATAAAACTGTCAATGGTGCCCATCACCACATCGCGACGGATGTCGGTAACCGTCAGGGAGATATCGCTTTCAGTCAGTAATTCGTCACGCTGCTGATAGATGATCTGCCGCTGGTCATTGGCAACGTCATCGTATTCCAGCAACTGCTTCCGAATATCAAAGTTACGCCCTTCCACCTTGCGCTGCGCCTTTTCAATGGCGTTTGTCACCATCCGATGTTCGATGGCCTCGCCTTTTTCCATGCCCAGTGCCTGCATAAAACCACGCACTTTCTCAGAGGCGAAGATACGCATGAGATTGTCTTCCATAGACAGGTAGAAGCGCGAAAAACCCGGGTCACCCTGACGACCAGCCCGGCCACGCAACTGATTATCGATACGACGGGATTCATGTCGCTCAGTGCCAAGAATATGTAGGCCGCCGGACTCCAGCACCTCAGCGTGGCGTATCTTCCACTGGGCTTTTACCTTCTCCAGTTCTGCCTCGGAGACCTCACCCAGCTCCTTGAGCTCAGCATCAAGATTACCGCCCAGCACAATATCAGTGCCCCGACCCGCCATGTTGGTGGCAATGGTGACCACGCCGGGGCGGCCCGCCTGAGCAATAATCTCTGCTTCCTGTTCGTGAAATTTCGCGTTCAGCACCTTGTGCTGAATCTTGGCCTCTTTAAACCGCTCTGACATTGACTCGGAGGTTTCCACCGATGCCGTACCCACCAGCACGGGGGCACCCTTGGTCATGCACTCTTTTACATCCTCTACGATGGCGTCGAACTTCTCTTCCACCGTCAAATAGACCATATCATTCATGTCGTCGCGCAATTGCGTCACATTGGTAGGTATAACCAACACCTCAAGGCCATAAATCTGGCGGAACTCGAAGGCTTCGGTGTCTGCAGTGCCCGTCATACCAGAGAGCTTGCCGTAGAGGCGGAAG
>JBLFXU010000228.1:0-5526 GCA_047609575.1 Bacteroidia bacterium
GGTTATCGCCGGTTACAATCGGGCTAACGGTACCCCCGTCATTATTCGCGGCATGGGAACGCTGGCTGCACAGCCCGCGTTTGAGGGCAGCGTAGGCACCTATATTGACGGGGTGTATCGATCGCGGCCGGGTATGCTGCTTTCGAGCATGCTCGACATTGGTCGTATAGAAGTTTTGCGCGGGCCCCAGGGCACCTTGTTTGGAAAAAACACCACAGCCGGGGCGCTGAGTATTAGTTCCAACGAACCCAGTGCAGATCCTGGCTATGCAGGCGAAGTGACGTTGGGTGATTATGACCGTCGACGATTTGGGGCACATGTTACCGGTCCATTGGGAGACTCGTTGACAGGCAGGTTGGCGGTCCTTTCCGATCAAAGGGACGGCTTTACCGAGTCCGTGTTTGATCATGAAGACTATGGCGATCTCGATACGCAAGCGGTGCGGCTGAGTTTGGCCTGGGATGCAACTGAAACACTTGCTGTGAAACTTATTGCGGACTATTCCGAAAGTGATGAAGTGTGCTGTTTTGGTAATTCCGTGGCCTACAAGCGCGACGATAGCCTCACAGAGGGTCCCTTCACTGATTACTACCGGGAGGCGGCCAAGGCCAATTTTGATACGGATATCGACCTGATAAATCTCGATCCCGATGATCGGAAAACACAGAACAATGTTCAACCCTCCAATGAGACAACTGACATGGGCCTGGTGCTGGACGTTGCCTGGGAGGCTGACTATGGTCAGTGGCGTTCCGTCACGGGATGGCGCGACTGGCAGTACACGTCGCAAGGCGACTTCGATTTTGGACCTGTGAATATCGGTGAGCTGCTGGAGGACTACGATGTTGATTCCTATAGCCAGGAACTGAGTTTGTCCGGTGCCCATGGCGAGCCGGGGCAGTTGGGCAGCATAGAGTATGTGACCGGTTTGTATTACGCCTTTGAAGACTATGAGCAGCTGCGCACCTTTGACGCGGGTCCTGATCAAGCCGGTATCTGGGAGTTGTTCTGGCCAGCCCAGGCAGGTGCACCTGAGCCTGTATTGCGAGAGCTGTTGGGGGGTGGCGAATGGGCTACCGATGGCGGCACGATTGGTGATGTTTCGCATAATCTGGAGACGCAGACCATGGCCGCTTTTGCCCATGTCACTGTCGCGCTGACAGAACAGTTATCGATGATCGTGGGTGTGCGCTATACGGATGAAGAAAAGACCCTGGATCGCCACAACTTGCTGTTTGATGAAGTGGCCGATTACTCCACCTATCTGCAAGAGAACATGTTGGGGGGGTATGTATTGGGCGCTAATATCGCGGGCCCGGACATTATTGATCTAACCTACAGTGATTCCGAGTGGACCTACGATCTCAAGTTTCAGTATTTCCTTGATGGGGATACACAGCTTTATGGCGGTTACAGCCGCGGCTTCAAGTCTGGTGGTATAGGAATGGATCCAGAGGCGGGCGGTGGGCAGCCCTCGGGGCAAAACTCCAAGCTGATCCAGCAATTGCTGGGTATTGGCAATGGCACCGGGTTCGCAGACCTTGAAGACCCCACCTATGAGCCGGAGTACATCGATGCCTGGGAATTGGGTCTGAAGAGAGACTTTCTGTCCGGGCGTGGCCGTATCAATGCAGCGCTGTTCTACAACGAAATCGAGGATATCCAGTTTTCTGTATTTACTGGCACGGGTTTCCGCGTTGAAAACGCCTCCAGCGCTGAGGTTGCCGGGCTGGAGCTGGAAAGTTCTTTTGCAGTTACTGAGCGACTAAATCTGGGGTTTTCTATGACTTATCTCGATACAAAATACGGCAACGACATCCCCGAGCCGGCGCCACCTGGACGTGAGCTTACACATGCGCCGCAGTGGGCAGGTGTGTTGAACCTTGGTTATGAACACCCGCTACCGGCCGGTCTGATCGGCTTTTTGAATGCCAACTGGAGCTATCGGGACAAGACGTTTATTGCTTATGACAATCAGGACAGGCAATCGGCGTATGACTTGCTCGGCTTGCAGTTGGGGTTGCGCGGTGACTCGGGGGACTGGGATTTTCGGGTCTGGTGTAGTAACTGTCTGGACGAAGACTACGCCACGGCGTATTTCAACACCCCCTTCTATTTTGATGACAATTTGGAGCAGTACACCGGCCAGTTCCTGGCGCCACCGAGAACCTATGGCGCAACCCTGCGGCTAAATTTCTGAATCGGTTGCTGGCCCCATGCGGTGTAACCCACCGTTTTCGGTCAGTACGTAAAGTAGGCCGTTAGGCCCCTGTTTCAGGTTTCGCACGCGGAAACCGAAATCTTCAAGTAAGCTTTCCTGGGCCACGGAATTATTACCTTCCAGTTGTACCCTACTGACCGAAAAAGAGCGCAAACCGGCAACAAACAGGCTGTTTTGCCAGCCTGGTAAGGCCTCGCCGTTGTACCAGGCGATCCCGCCGGTGGCGATTGATGGAACGTAATAGTGTATAGGCTGTTGCAGTCCTTCCTTGTGCGTGCCTTCGCCAATTGCGCCGCCACCGTATTCTTCGCCATAGGTAATTACGGGCCAGCCATAGTTTGCGCCGGCGCTTAACAGATTGATTTCGTCACCGCCCTGAGGTCCGTGCTCTGTCGTCCAGATGCGACCGGTAGCGCGGTCGATAGTGATGCCCTGGGGATTGCGATGACCGTAGCTATAAATGCTGGGCAGGGCGCCGCTGGTTTTCACGAAGGGATTGTCTTTTGGCACACTGCCGTCGTCGTGCAGTCTGTGCACTTTGCCCAGCGACACGGACAGGTCCTGTGCGTTGTGTCGGCGCTTGCGCTCCCCCATGGTGATGAACAGATAACCGTCATTGTCGAACAGCAGCGCGCTACCAAAATGTATGGAGCCAGGCAGGGCCGGTTGTGCTTCGAAAATCAGCGTCTCGTCGTGGAGTGTATTGTCTGCCAAGCGGTAGCGGAAAACCCGGGTGGTATTTTTTTCCTCTTCCAGTTGCACAGCCAAGCTCAGGTAAATCCAGCCGTTGCTTGAAAATTGCGGATGCACGGCCACGTCGAGTAAGCCGCCCTGACCCTTGTAATGCACTTCGGGCACGCCGTCGATCATGACTTTTTGGGAAGTGGCCGGGTCGAAAATGCGCAGTCTCCCGGATTTCTCAGTGATGAGCAGGCGGCTGTCCGGCAGAAAATCGAAACCCCAGGGAGATTTCAGATCATCCGCCAACGCTGTGATATGAAAGGTCTGGTGATCGCTGGCCACTGTGACCGTGCCATCTTCGACGACCAGGCCTTTCTTCACTGCCATATAGGTTTTCAACGCGGAGTTTTGCACCGCATCGCAGCTGGTCAGCAATAGCAGAAGTGGTAGTAACGCAATTATTGGTTTGCGCATAGCCTGGCTACCAGCACGCTTCTTTGTCGAGAGTGCCAGAGGATAATCGTTGGCCCATAGCGTCAATGGAAAGAGTAGCGCAAGTAGTGTCTTTTTCCTGGTCCGAGCCGGGCCTGGGGACTGCCTGTAATACGTAGCATCTTTCGATCGGTTTGGGCGTACCATCGGACGGGCACTGGATTACGCTCAGGTCATAGTTCCCTTCGCGAGTTTTAGTACGCTTCAGATCAAGACCGAACTCTCCCTCGATGTTGTCAGTGTAGACGCCGTTTTGCGCGTAGAAACGCTCCTGTCTTGAAGCCAGTTCCATGAGATCGATCATGGCATCAGAGCGCCGGGATTTGCGCATACTATCTTGATACATAGGCATGGCAATCGCTGACAGTATGCCGATGACGGCAACCACAATCATCACCTCAATCAGCGTGAATCCTACCGCGCCTTTTCTTGCGCTCATGCGGCGCGTCTCCTTGCGCTTAATCGTCGACAACATCGGTCCAACTCTTGCGTCCAAACTCGAAGCCGGTGCCTGCGGTGTCACCCTTGTTCTCCAGATCGCCGGTGATTTCTATAGGGTCTGCTTCACCGTCATCGCCGCCGTTGCCGCCGCCGTTATCGCCACCAGGCTCGCCCTGCAGTGTGTATTCCTCAACTCTATCTGCAATTTTTCGCAGGTCTCTGAGTAGGTCTATACACTCATGTTGAGGGTCACCCGGTAGACGGTAGCGACGAGTCACGACAGCATCGATCTCCGATTGCGAAAAACCCACCTCGTTGTTGATGCACTGATACACCTGGGCAAAGGCATCCTCCAGACCGTTGGTGAAGTCCAGGTTCTCTGTATTGCCGTCATCCAGCCGCTCCAGGGTTGCAGAAATTGGATCGTTGGATTGCTCAAGTAGCGTCGCCGCTGCCCAGTGTCCGTCTGGGTCATCTTCGTAGCAGGGCCTTACGCCTTCCAGCAGGTCATACAGTGCGCCGAAGTGCCAGTACAGTGTAGATTCCCAGAGCAGCTCGTCGCCGCTTGCCGCAATCGCGCCACCGATGACCTCGTGCTCGTGCTCGTCCTCTTCTTTACCGATATCGGTATCGATAGTGCCGTTGCCATTGAAATCGATGCTGGATGCCATGGCTACACCATCAACGGTCACCGCATCGCGCAGGTCCGTTGGCTTCTGAATCAGCACCCTTGAGATGGCCGGGTTGGCAGCCGGCTCGGCGGTGAAATGGGTCAGCTTCACCAGCTGTGTGGTCAGGGCGCCATTGCGCCAGCGACCTATCATCGTGTCCGGATCCAGGGTGTTCACAACAGTACCGGTCCCGAAAGCTCGTGGGGGTCGCTCATAGGCGCTCTGGGTTTGGCAGCTGGGTTGCGTCGGGTGCAGGCCGCCCTGCAGGATGGCCATATTGCTGAACGAATACCGCAGAGTACCGCCATCGGCCTCGATCTCTGCAAGAGTGAAAGCAAGCTCTATGGGGTCTGCGCCGCCCGGTCCGTCCGGATCATAGCTTGGCACGGAACCTGATATGCTAGCGTCCCAGTTTTTCAGTGCAATATGAATGGCCCGCTGGTACTCCCAGACATGCCAATCGGTTTTGCCAATGGTCAGTACCGCGCCCGGGGAAAAGTCTGCGTTGATGACCAGTACGATGAATTTTTCATCCACTGGAATGCCACTGTCATCGTCCAGTTCAATCTGGCCCTCGATGTCTTCTCGCGGCGGGTCCTCGTCGCCCGCATCGATATTGAGGTCAAAAAAATCGACATAAACCCGACCAGCGTGCCTGTCGTACTGGTGCTCGTGCTTGGAAACGACACCAGCGTAAGCGGGGTTTTCGAAACGGGGGCGGGGGCCGACCCTGTACCAGGTATCCACGTCAATGTGGCCACCTTGCAAGCTGCCTGGATCGCACTCTTCACCAACACACTCTGGGTCCTCCCCGATGGGAGGCACGAGGAAGTTGATGAACAGGGTGTCTACACCATTGGCGATACGTGCAATGGTGACCTCCGACATAATGCCGTCGTGCTGACGCCAAATCATGGGGACATGCCATTGGGCATCGCCATCAGCGCCATTGTCGTAGCGGTCATCCACATTCAGAGCCCGATCTTCGTTGAGGTCAAAGATGGGGACACGGTGAGGACC
>JBLFXU010000229.1:0-5522 GCA_047609575.1 Bacteroidia bacterium
CTAGCAATTCCTCCAGCATTACTGTGACCTTGACGCCATTGGGTGTGCCCAGCGAGTACAGCTGCAGAGGATGCTTGCCAATTTGCAGTGCCTTTTCCTGCGTTGCACCTGCAATAGGGCGGTTAATGTTGGCGAAGCGGCCGCCGCTCTCGGCGTCCCACTGCCAGACTTTAGGTGGGGTGTAAGTCGGTCCTGAACTCATACTGTTAGCCTGCTTGTCTGTCGGGTTGGCAATTAGTAAAAAAAACCGGGCCGGACAGCTGTTCTAGTGTCCGGGGGTGCTTGAGTATACCGGGTTCCAGCTGGGAAATAGTACCCCCCAGGGCTGTCGCCTTTGCAGGTCAGCCTCTGAAGGGGGCCGCGAGCTCATGCCTCGACCGTGCCCGATTATCGTTGCCTGTCCATCTCGGTTTAGGCGCCACGTGAATGCAGTTTGAGCAGCCTGGCGAGTTGACTTGTCCTGCCATGGAGCCTTTACTGTGCGGTCTTCGAAGTGCCCGTTGTACAGTTGTATTGCACCAGTGCAGCTGCAGTAGGCGCTCAACATTGACCCTTGATGGAGAACCTCTGAACATGCTTGAAAACAGAAAAATTGTTGTGACCGGCGCCAACGGTGGATTAGGTCGGATTGTTTGCGAATTTGCTGAAGCGCAGGGTGCATGCACGGTGCGACTCGATCTTGTCTTCAGCGAGCCTGCCGATAACTGCCACGCAGTGGACCTGACAGACCCTGAAGCAACGGCTGCGGTACTGGCCGCGGCGGGCGACTATGACGCTGTCTTCAATATCGCGGGCGGTTTCGCCATGGGTACTGACACTTGGGAAGCCAGCGACGACGACTGGGAGCGCATGTTTGCCCTTAACGTAACCACGTTGCGTACCGTTCTGAAAACCGCGGTGCCACACTTGCTGCAGCGTGGCGGTGGCAATATCGTGAATGTGGGTGCTTACGGCGCGTTGCAGGGGCAGGGAGCCATGTCCGCTTACTGTGCTTCCAAGAGTGTCGTGATGCGACTGACCGAAAGCCTCGCTGAAGAAGTGCGAGAGCGTGGCGTTAACGTAAATGCGGTACTGCCTACTGTTATCGATACGCCGGCTAATCGGCAGGCGATGCCAGATGTCGATCCTGCGCAGTGGGTAGCCCCTGCGGATCTAGCCAAGGTCATTTGTTTTCTGGGCTCATCGGCGGCGCGAGCCGTGCACGGCGCCTTGGTCCCGGTAAGAGGTTTGTCCTGATTGACGTTTTTGGTGTTCTCTATCTGCGGGGTTGGTTTTGGTTAGCTCCAGCAGCATGAGACTGTTATACAGTTTGTATCGAGCCACATTGATGGTTTTGGGTGGGATAATAAAAATATGACTACTGGTATAGATGATCTGCACAATGAACAGCGTCGATTCGTGGGAAGGGTTATGCGTATCCTCGCAGTGGGTGCGCTGCTGGGTGGCGTATTTTTCCTCTATACCGAGTTGATCATGACCATGGAGCATACGCGTCAGTGGCTGCTCAATGACACACCTAGGGATACTAAAATTGCGCGGGCACTATCAGACAGTACGCTGATCCAGAACTGCGACGCGCAGCAGTCTGCCTTGTCAGATGAGCTGCTGAGTGCACGGCAAGCGCAACAAAAACTGACATCGCAGTGTGACCAGGAAACGAATGCACTGCGTTCTGCGTTGACAGCTGCGCAGTCTGTGGAATCATCCAGCGTACCTGAATCAACTATCACTGATGCCAATAGAATAAAGCTGCATCAGCAGGCGGAGACTATTGATACTCTGCGTGGTGAACTAGAGCGGTCGCGTTCCAAAGGTTTGGCGTTTGAAGAGGCTATGACCTTTTCATCTAAAAATGGCTCGAGCAAAAAGCGCGCCAAACCCATTAGTAAAGAATTCAGCCTGGAGCTGGGCACGGCATTTTATGAGGAGCAGATCGGCCTCTCGGTTTCACTGATAAATGTGGCGACACACTATGACGCGCAGGTGCGTGTCCAGCTGCCAGGCCAAGCCGTGAGTTTGCGCAATATGTCGCCTGGTACCCAGACAACATTTGTGCACGTCGGTGCACACTATTCGCTAGTGCTGTTACAAACTGAACCCGAGTCAGGCGAGGCAGATTTTTCTCTGGTCGGCAGAACCATAGAGGCGCAGGACTGATTTGCGCTAACAGTGTTTGGCGCTGGATCCGCAGGAACGCCCGGAAAATTGCAGTAACCCTGAACTTCCCCACGTGATTCAGGCGCGTGCTCGGCGTCCCCTATAGGGATGCTGCCATCGCTGGATTGAACGCGCCCGCGGAACATTCAGGGCTGATACCAGATGGGCGAGCTCCAGGCGCGTTCCTGAAGCGTTTTTGGCACACTAGTATCGCAGCAGTGGGCCAGTGATTCGGGAATCTTCTGCGGCGTGTTGCAATCGACCTTTTTTTCGAGGCACGCGTAAGTGGTCCAGCGACAACTGGGATTCTCCAGCGCCCTGGCGTAGTAGTACGCGTCTAGACTTGGGTCGAAATCCGGGTCGCGCCATAGGGCGCACAGTTTTGCCTCCCCCGGGCCTCGTGGCTCGCAGTTCGTAAGATCGACGCTGGCACCGCTGTCTATAGTTCCAGCTACATCCATAACCTGCTCTCTGGACACACCTTCTCTGTCTACCCAGCCTTTGATGATCTGAAGGCGTTGTAGCGCTGCGCCTTGCAAAGGGTCACGGGTAGCGGTGACAAGAAAATCGGGACTTTGCTCTGACGACTGCATGGCCGGAAGTTCGCCGCCCATTGGCACAGCGCTACGATACGCCTCGGCTAGCATATCGCTGCGTTCGCACAAGTTGGCGGGCAACGCGGTACCACCAAAGAAACGCAGACCGATGCGCGTACCGCTGGTGCCATACGTTTCGCGACGTTGCATGCCAGCGAACAGGGATTGCCGGGTATTGTCTTGTGCATAAATGACCGCAAGTCCGCCGGGCCCTTGCTCCGTTCGATCCACCCGGGTGCCATCGTCAGATAGGTCCTGCGCGCCGTGGTACCTTGCATAGTTGTGTTCTTGTGTGGCACCGGGGGCCGCGATGTGTGTGTCGGTACTGGCGACAAAGCCGGTCATAAAAGGGTTGATACCCAGCCGCCTGCGTTGACGGAAACCTTCGCGCAATGCCTCTCGCATGAAGCGACTATCGTTGGTCGGTGGTGCCACGCTGGCGGGAAAATATGCTTGCAGATACTTGTCTACCGTACTGCTATAGGGCAGGTATTCGAACGCACACAGTTCATCTTCACTTTGCAATGGATCAAAGAAGCACTCGGAGCTTCCTTTGTGCTGATAGATCTCCGCTAGCTTCTCGTACTGATTGCGTTGTCGAGCAACGTTCTCGCTCAATGGTTCGCCATTGGGCAGGGTGTCGCGGAACATGTTGCCGCCGCTCATATTGCTGTTGTGCGGGATAGTGATTGCGCTACAGCCCGCCTGTGGCAGACACTGTTCATCCAATGCTTGCCAGAGCTGTTGCGCTTGCGGCGCCTGTATACGACTGATTGGAGAGGCAATGACCGCATCGCTACTGAACAACACATTGCGATGCAGCATATTTGCCCCAATGCCGCCACTCCACTCATAGCCATTAAACGTGGTGAACTGACAGGGGCTATTGTGCGCACTCGCTGCTTTGATCGTATCCTGCCAAACGTGCAACCTCGCAACCTCGCAGCGTGAGCCGTCAACGCCACAGTGATGAATGGACTCTGCCCCAGTCAGTTTTGCGAGCCGTTGGAGTATAGAGTCCGCAATGAGAAAGCTCACATCCGACAGTTGGCAGGACCAGCTGTCGCCTCCGTCCTGATTGTTATCACTACAGATGCGCACGAAATCGAGGTTTTCCGCGTGATCGGTGACAGCGGCGAAGTCCAGCGGTCTGCTCAGGCGCAGGGAACGTGTTGCTTTACCCTTGTTGTCATAGGGCGGGAGGTGAATGCTTTCACCCCGTGCGAATGCATACGCCTCATTGGGCGTAGCTCTGGCGCCGAATCGGGTGGCGGCGTCCAACGAGTAGCTGGTATGAACGTGGATATCACCAAAGTAGGCGCGACGCAGCGGAGAGGAATCTGCACAGGGGCCGGCAATCTCGGCAGTTACTGGTTCGGCAGCTACGGGCAAAGACGCTAGAATACCCAGGCACAGCAGCAGAAGCGGTGCTAATCGATTTTGGTTTGCGGATATCCCCACTCAGCCTCAGACTTAAAGGGTGAGTACTGTGCGAATACCGCGGCCGGCCTTGAGGTCGTCAAAGGCCTCGTTAATCTCTTCCAGTGGGCGTCGGTTGGTGACCATCCCCTCCAGGTCAAGTTGATTGCCCTGCGCCAGGCTGGCGAGTCGCGGGATCTCGTGCAGAGAATTGCAGCTACCCAGCAAGCAACCCAGTAGTTTTTTCTCCTGGCTGCTGAATAGAGTAAAGCAGGGTATCTCGATGCCCTGGTCCAGTGGTGCAGCGCCGACGCAGATTGTGGCGCCGCCAGGGCGGATCAATTTAATGCCAGATTCCACCAGTTTGGCGATGCCCGCCGTTTCAAAGGCGTAGTCCATGCCGATGTTGTTCGTTAACTCCAGGCAGTGCGCGTGGACATCCTCGCTGAGCGGATCGATCACGTGTGTAGCGCCAAATGAGCGCGCCAGTTCCCGCCGCTCGGCCAGCGGATCCGAGGCCAGAATGATAGAAGCACCTGCCAGTCGGGCACCCTGGATGGCCGCCATGCCCACGCCGCCCAGACCCATGACGATAAGCGTTGCGCCTGTTTCAACCTTGGCGGTATTGAGTACCGCGCCCACGCCGGTTTGCAGGGCGCAGCCCATCAGGCAGGCGAGTTCCAGAGGAAAATCCTTGGGGATTTTCACCGCGCCGTTGACCGAAGTCACTACGTACTCTGCGAAGGCTGCCACGCCCAGACCCCGGTAAACCACTTCACCATTGCGCGATAGCCCGGTATTGCCGTCTGACAGTGCAGAGCTGTACAGGCTTGTGTTGTTGGCGCACAGAGTGGCGTCACCGCGCAGACAGAAGTAACAGTGTCCGCAGGGAGGCACTGGCGTCATAACGACGTGATCGCCTACCTCGAGTTGCGTAACGCCTTCACCCACAGACTCCACTACGCCTGAAGCCTCGTGACCCAGCACGATGTCGCCGAATGCAGGGAGGCTACCCTCAACGAAGCTAAGATCTGAATGGCAGACACTGCAGTAGTGAACTTTGACTCGCACTTCACCAGCGCGTGGTTCGATAACATCTACGTCGTCGTAGATTTCGATAGGTTTGCCGACTTTCTTAAACACTGCTGCTTTCACTATTATTTGTCCTTACTGGGATCGATTAAGAGTGCGTCTCAATTGGGCCGCTACTATTCCGTCGTAGCGGCGTTTCTCCCCGCAATAACGTGCCTGATGAAATCAACTTCGCTCTGTCGGTATGCCGTGCCATCGGGTCGTAACAGGTCATGGTGCCATTGCTCGGGCTCATCATGGAACAGACCGTCCCACCAG
>JBLFXU010000230.1:0-5520 GCA_047609575.1 Bacteroidia bacterium
CATCTGATCCTCCCGATACCTCACTCACGGCAATAGAGCAGACAGTGTCTCCGTTGATCGCGGGACGTAGAAATTCCTCACGCAGCTGGTCACTGCCGAAACGGGCGAGCGCGGGTGTGGCCATGGACGTTTGCACATCGATCCCCAGCTTTACGCCGACGCTGTCCGTTTCGCCAAGTGTTTCCATGGCCACCATGGCGTAGCTGTAGTCCAACCCCAGGCCACCCCACGCCTCGGGCTTGTCAATGCCAAGTAACCCTAGACGACCCAGCTTCTGCATGATGTCGTGCAGGGGCGTGAGTCCCTCGCGCTCCCATTCATCGACGTGGGGATTAAGCTCTGATTCGATGAAGTTGCGCAGGGTGCGCTGTAATTCCTGGTGTTGTTCGGTTATTTGCATTGGGTCTATTTCCTGAGTTTCAGTGCCCCCAGGCCTTATAACGGCAGGGTCGGCAGGTATTGCAGTTTAGGGATTTTGGCGTAACATGCCTTACCAAGCAAGCGCTTGGTTTGGTCGATTTTTGCCTCCAGGTCCCACCCTGACCCCACCGGATTAGTAGCGATATTTCATGGTACAGCGAAAAAGCCTTATAGAATCAGGCCAAATCACCGACCCTGACAGTCCGCGGGGCCGATTGCTGGACTGCGCGGCCCAGCTGTTTCGGCAAAAGGGCTATGAACGTACCACGGTTCGGGACATTGCGGCCGAGGTAGGCATTCAATCGGGCAGTATCTTCCACCATTTCTCTACCAAGGAAGACATCCTTAAAGCTGTTATGTCCGAGGCGCTGGTCTACTTTACGCAGCGCTTGGGAGAGGCTATCGAGGCTGCGGAGAGTCCAGCGGAAAAGCTGCTCGCCTGTATTCGCAGTGAACTGGAGTTCACGGTAGCGGATGACACGGGCGCAGTAATGTCCGTACTCATTACCGAGTGGCGTTGTTTGTCTGCAGAGCATCAAAAATCCATCCTTGAATATCGCGCAGTCTATGAGCAGCTGTGGATGGACGTGCTGAACGCCGCAGCATCCGCGGGACTGATCGAGGGCGATGTGTTTATTCTGCGCCGTATGCTCGCTGGTGGCATTCACTGGACCACGACCTGGTTCCATCCAGATGGAAAAATGTCGATTGAGGCGCTAGCCAAGGAAACACTGCGCATGATCGGCGGCACCCGTGTGCACAGCGCATGAGTGCACCGCACAAAAGTGGCCAGCTTGATGGTCTGCATGCGCTCGTTGTCGGCGCTAGCAGTGGTATTGGCAGTGCTATTGCAAAACGGTTTGCGCAAGAAGGTGCCCGCGTTGTTGTGGCCGCGCGACGAGCGGAGCAGGGGCAAGCGCTGGTGACAGAGATACTGGCCGCCGGAGGCAGCGCGAGCTTTGAGTATGTGGATGTGACCGATTCGAAGTCGGTAGAAGCGCTCGTGCTTAACGTCGCGTCGCGCAATGGACCACTGGATATCGCGGTGAATAACGCCGGTATAGAAGGAACGCCCTTTGTGCCTACCGCAGACTATGAAGAAGCTGTATTCGATACGGTTATCGACACAAATTTGAAGGGCGTCTGGCGCTGTATGAAATTTGAAATCCCGCAAATGACTGGCGGCGGCGCCATTATCAATATGTCTTCGATCGCGGGTTTAGGTGGCAACGAAATGATGGGCTGCGCCTACACGGCGAGTAAGCATGCGATCAATGGCATGACAAAAACAGCGGCGCGCGAGTACGCAGGGCAGGGCATTCGCATCAATGCGATTTGTCCTGGCGTGATAGCCACCGATATAGCGCAGCGTAGTTTTATGCAGGACGGGCGACTGGAACGTAAGGTACTCAAGATGCATCCCTTGGGCCGCCTGGGTACGGCTGAAGAGGTGGCAGATGCAGCTTTATATCTCGCTTCGAAGCAGTCTTCATTTATGACCGGGCACACTTTAGTGCTCGACGGTGGTGTGACCAGCTAGCAGGGGATTTGTGCAGTGAGTAATTTTGACTTTAAGGGTACCTGTCTCGATGTTGAATCTGCGGCCTACGCGGTGCCACCTTACCAGTACCGCGACAATGAGATGTTTACGTTAAAGATTGAGGTGGACCCTGCGTATCTGCGTGCGCTCGTGCCGGCGCCAATGCAGGTAAATGCCGACAATATCATGGCAATTTATGTTGGCTGGCTGCACGTGGTTGAGCCCAAAAAAATCACCTACGGAGAGGCCGGTATTATGATTCCTGTCAGTCTCGGTGATCGCGTGGGTACCTACATGCCGGTGCTGTACCTCGACGAAGTGGAGCTGTTAACGGCAGGCCGTGAGGTCTGGGGCTTTCCAAAGTTTCGCGGGGAAGTGGCTTTTGAGCGTAGCGAAAACGCAGTGAGGGCCAGCGTGAGCGAGGGCGATGTGGTTCTAATCGACATGCAGATGGATTTCGAGAAGCAGGGTGAGTCGGTCCCTGTCTATGACAGAGAGCACTTTCTACTCAAGTCGATTCCCAGCGTGACTGGCGATGGCTACGACGTACGCCAAATCAACAGCTGTAAAGTGCGCAATGACCACCGCAAGGAGATCTGGGAAGGTCAGGCAGAACTTAACTTGCGCTCTACCCCCACCAGTCCGCTGGGTGACATTCCGGTGACTCGAATCATCAGTTCCGTCTATACGGTGGGCGATATCGTGCTGGATAAGGGCGAGGTCATATATCGGTACGGTAGCGGCCAGTGACTGCAGTCATGTTCCAGCGGCTGGATGACTTTCTCGACTACCATGCAAGGGTGCATGGCGAGATAGTGTTTGTTACCGAGGGTGCACGCGCCCTGACGTTTGCCCAGTCACGCCTGCGCGTCGATCAGATTGCCGGGCGTCTTTCGAGTTCAGGTTTGGTGAAGGGCGATCGAATTGCATTGCTTGGCAAAAACTCAATCGAATTTTTCTTCATGGTTTTGGCCTGTGCACGGCTTGGCGTGGTGCCAGTAGGCATTAACTACCGCCTTACCCCCGGTGAAAGTGCTCTAATTATTGCCGACGCCACTGCGAATTTTCTATTTGCAGATGCCGACCTAATTGAAGAAGTGGCGCAGGCTTGTCCCAACATCAACGCGGTTTGCCTCTATGGCGAGCACGCTTTGTTCGAACCTTTTGCTGCCTGGCTTGAATTGGAAGCACAGGTCTATAACCGTGCGCAGGTAACTGCTGACGATGTCATGTCGCAGATGTATACCAGTGGCACCACGGGATTGCCTAAGGGTGTGCTACTCAGTCATGCCAATATCATGCACAACGTGCATCAGACATCTCTGGGATCAGAGTACACGTTCAGTGCCGGCGATGAGTTTTTGTTGGTAGCCCCGATGTACCACGCTGCGGGCATTATGATTGCGTATACCGGTTTGATGCAGGGTCTGACGCTGGTTATCCACCGGGAGTATGACGCTTCCAAAGTGGTGCAGACGCTTGCCAGTAGACCCATTGCGGCGGTTACGCTGGTGCCGGCCATGTTGCAAATGATTGTCGACAGTGTGCCGGATCTGGACGACATGCGATTTCCTTACCTGCAATTGATCTACTACGGTGCATCGCCCATAGCGGTGCCGTTGCTGCGCCTAGCGATAGCAGTATTCGACTGTGATTTCACCCAGGGGTATGGCCAGACTGAGACCAATTCTATCGTTGCTATGCTGTCTGCCTCCGATCATCGCAAGGCATTGGATGGGCACCCCGAACTGCTGGAGGCCTGTGGGCGTGCAGCGTTCAATACCCAACTACGCGTGATCGATACCGCGGGCCGGCAGCTGGCTATGGGTGAGGCAGGTGAAATTGTCGCCAGAGGGCCGCAAGTCATGCTCGGTTACTGGAATAACCCCGAGGCGACGCGTGACGCCCTGCGCGATGGTTGGTTACACACGGGCGATATCGGTTGCTTTGATGAAGAGGGCTATCTGCGTATCGTGGGCCGGCTTAAGGACATGATTATCTCCGGTGGTGAAAATATCTATCCGGTCGAAATAGAGAACATACTGACCCTGCATCCAGCGGTTGCAGATGCTGCAGTGATCGGTGTGGCAGATGCTAAGTGGGGAGAGGTTCCCTTGGCGATCCTGGTTAACGACGCGGAGCAAGTGCCTTCTAATGATGAGCTGACTAAGCTGTGCCGCGAACACCTTGCCGGGTATAAAGTCCCGGCCCATTTTCACTTTATGAGCGAGTTGCCGCGTAATCCGAGTGGCAAGGTGCTGAAACAACAACTACGACATGACATTGGAAAACACTATGAGCAGTGAACCGAAAGTACTCTTCGAAGTTAAAGACAATATCGGGGTGATCACTTTAAACAGGCCGAAACAGCGCAATGCACAGGACCTGGAATTGCTGCAGCAGCTAGACGCGGTTTTTTCTGAAGCCGCGGCGGATGAGCGTGTAAAAGTGATCGTGCTGAATGCCGCGGGCCCGCACTTCTCTGCGGGGCATGACATTACCGATGCGGCTATGGATCAGGTTACTACAATCGATTGGGACAACGAGCCTGTCGCCGACCTTTATGCCTATGAAAATGAACATTTTCTAGGTTACTGCACTAAGTGGCGCAATATCCCCAAGCCTACAATAGCCGCAGTACACGGTGCGTGCATTGCCGCCGGGCTAATGGTGATCTGGCCCTGCGACATCATTATAGCGGCTGATAATGCCCGCTTTAGTGATCCGGTTGTCGCCATGGGTATCGGTGGTGTGGAGTATCATGCGCACACTTGGGAATTCGGTGCCCGCAAGGCCAAAGAACTGCTGTTCACCAGCAGTTTTATTGACGCAGCTACGGCCGAGCAACTGGGGATGGTGAATAAGGTTGTGCCACTGGATGACCTGGATCAGGAAGTCATGGCGATGGCGCAGAACATTGCAAAGAAACCAGCGTTTGGCCTGGCCATGGCCAAGCGTGCGGTGAATCGCACACAAGATATCATGGGCTATCAGAGTTCTATTGAGGCCTGTTTCGATATGCATCAGCTGGGCCATGGCAATTGTATCGCCGCCACCGGCAAACCTATCTTTGTCTATCTGGACGAGATGAAGAAGGTGACCAGTGAGGGAGAAAAGAGCTAATGCCTCTTGTGGATGTGACGACGGAGGTAGCGGGAACTGTCTGGCGTATTGAGGTGCAGCTGGGTCAACCTTTAGCCGAGGATGACCGCGTGATGTTGGTCGAAAGCATGAAGATGGAGATACCGGTATGCGCGCCCGCGGGCGGGACAGTGGCGCAGATACTCGTCAGCGAGTCTGCCATTGTTGCAGAAGGCGATATTGTCGCTCGCCTGGAGCTGAAGTAGGCCTGATCGATGACGCACTTTCGTTCTACACTCAACAAAAACACTGAAAGCTACAGCGCGAATCGCCGTGATATGTTGGGCTTGATTGATACGCTAGCTGAAATTCGAGAGCGGGCGGTGCAGCTTTCAGAGAAACGGCGGCCGCGGTTTGAGCAGCGCGGCCAGTTAACCCCCCGCGAGCGGCTGCAGCGTTTGTTGGATCCAGGTATGCCG
>JBLFXU010000231.1:0-5515 GCA_047609575.1 Bacteroidia bacterium
AGTTCGAAGTCGGGGAAGATGCCCAGCAGCAGCCCCCCTACCACTGACTCAACCGCAGCCGGGCTGCTGACATCAACACAATTGCTGACGTCCATATAACCCGCTCTTTCGATCTGACCCATAGCGCGTCAGTCCTCGATGATGAGCTTTGAGCTGCGCTTCTTCAGCATACTGGAAAGATCATCGATCAGTGCCTCGGTACTTGGAGCAGCAGTCGAGAGTTCTTTAGTCGCGCGCTGGGCATGCGATGGGCGCGCAGGTAACTGGTCTTCGCCCAGGCCCAGCTCCAAATGCCTGCCGCCGAGGTCAACCTCGCATTGCAGGTTGTATACGTAGCGCTGGCGATTGTGCTTATCTACAATTCGAAAGCGCCTTGGCCGCACCTGGCCGTCCTGCTCAACGCTTTCTGTGAGGTGACAGGACATCGTGTCTACCTCGCCCCCCGCCAGCGCGACACCCCGCAAAGCCGACAGCGCCCGGTTGCAGGCGGTTACGAAGGAACTCGCAGAAACGGCTGTTATAGACTTGACCGTATCGGTACCCCAGCCAGCTTGTTCGCAGTGAAAATCACCCACGAGAACTTGATTGCCCTGAGCGAGGTCCAACATACGCGCCAGTTCGATGGTGACATCACCCACGATATAGCTGAACACAGAGGGGTTGATACCCTCAGCCTGGTAGAGCTCATAGTGACCGCCAATGTGGTAACCGGTGCGGATGACCGGCACTGTATTACCGCGTGAAGCCTGTTGAGCTACCGCATTATCGGTGACCACCAGTAACATGAACAGAAACAGGTCCTGATTCGCACTGGGACCAAGATCACGGTTCCAGATGTAATAGCCGTCGCCCGTGGTCGTGCGTGCAAAGTTGATTTCGACACCTTGCTGCAGCAGCTTGTTGTAGGCCGAGTTCAATGAATAGGACAAGCTGTTTAGCTGACTGGCCTGCTCAAAAGGTGTGTACAGAGAAAAATCGACGATATCAAATAGCAGCACCGCCCTGCTTTCAACATAGCTCAATCCGTAGCGCTTGATGACCTGCTCTACCGACTCCAGAACCTGCGGTTCCTCAGACAAAGCTGTGCCGAGCTTGATGAACGTCGGAGCGACGTCCAGACGATCGGAAATTGAAAATAACTCATCGCGGCTCTTACGCCTGCGCCCGGAAATCAGATCGCGAATAAACGCCTCGTTGTTACGGCCACGATCGGGGTCGGACTCACTGGCAGCACAGTAGTTGCCGAGGAAATAATGCGGCACAAAAATAACCAACAGGCCACGCTCATCAGAGCTCCAACAGAGCACGATGTTCTGGCCCATGCGCCATTGTTTGCGCAGCGTGGTCTCAAGTGCCTTGAGATTGCCTCGCTGCACAATGCTGATAGCGCTGGATACCTCGGCCTCGACGGACCCATCTGAGGGCCCGCCCTGGCCTGGCATTTGTTCGTCGCCGGATCCGCGCATTGCGTTTGTTGTTCCTAAAGACCAGTTGCGGTAGTGAACCACGTTCGAAGTACTGGCATTATAGGTGTCCGTCGAGGACTGAGCCATGTCTGTCTGCTCTATATCCATCAGCGGCGTTGACCCATTTGTTCCCGGAGGGGATTCTCATGTCGCACAGGCTATTCCTCTGTCTGCTCTGTTTTCCCGGCCTGCTCTGGGCCTGCCAGGGTTACGATTTCACGGTAAACGACAAGGTTGTCTACCGCGCAGCCCCGCCATTCACGGCTTACACAGTGCCCGATGCCGCTTTGGCGGAATGCCTGAAGCAAGCGATTCTCGACCAGGCGGTCACCTCAGTAGGGCAACTGGCAACCCTGAACTGCAGCCACGCGGGAATTGTAGAACTTGATGGATTGGCCACCTTTACGGGTCTACTGGCACTTCGACTATCCTCAAATAGCGTGCGCAACCTGGTAGAACTTACCCAACTGGTCTCTCTGGAGGAGTTGTACCTTGAAGATAACCAGGTGATAGATCCCATACCCTTATTGCAAATGAGCACCCTGCGTCACCTCGACTTGTCGGGAAACAGCGCCCTGCAATGCCCCCCGAAAGAGAGCTTCAAAAAGCTGGAATCCCTGCTACTACCCAAACACTGTCGCTAGAGTTTAAGTACTCATGAGCTGGCAAACGCCCCTCCTGTACCTACTTGGCGTTTTGCCTACACCACTGCTCTATCACGCAGCAAACCTGCTATATCGCGTACTTTACTTTGTAACAGGCTATCGCAAAGCTGTTGTGATGGAGAACCTCGCGCGAGCGTTTCCGCAGCGTAACGAGAAGGAGATCACAATTCTGGCGAAAAAGTTCTATCGACAGCTGTCCCAGACCGCACTGGAGATACCGCGTGGCAGGACCATGAGCGAACAGGATTTGCGCGATGGGGTACATCTGGAAAACCCCGAAATGGTTGAACAGTACAGTCGCGGCTATACGCAATCAGTGCTGCTGTTGTCGCTGCATCAGGGCAATTGGGAATGGCTACTAACAGGCACTGCGTTAGGCCTGGGACAACCCCTGGACGTGATTTACAAGCCCCTGCATAACGTCGCAACCGATCGCTTCATGCAACAGGTACGCGGCAGGTTTGGCTGCCGCACGGTAGCGGTGGCAGATATCGCCGCGGACCTACTGAGACATCGCCGCGCGCCTAGACTACTGGCCATAGCAGGCGACCAGGCGCCCGGGTCACAGGAGCGCAGCCTGCTATGCAATTTTTTGCAACAGCCGACACTATTTCACCACACACCCGGTGAATTAGCCGCTCGCACCGGTTTACCCGTCCTGTTCGCACACTGCAGGCGATGCTCCCCGGGACAGTATTCGGTCCGGTTTGAGGCCCTGACCTCAGCGCAGGGTGAGCAAGACGCTGAACTGATCACCCGGGCTTACGCGGAGGTGGCGGAGCGGGCAATTCTGGAGGAGCCGGAAAGTTGGCTGTGGAGCCATCGCCGCTGGAAGGATCGGCCAATCTCAACGGTCTAGCTATGCTAGTCAAGACCTGATCTGACAGACACTGCTGGAAAGGGTCGCACTGTAATGGAACCATTTCGTATCGCTTTCAAGATTAGGAAATCATAGGACACATTTCATTTTTTCTCTTGTTGATGGCACAAAACCTGGATGTGGTGACGTCCGCTTTCGGCTGAGGCAGTGTGAAAACGTAAGATTCGATACAATGGTTCCATCGCAGTGATTCGAGATTCTTATGAAGCGTTTCGTTGAAGGTGAAGACCGAAACCAGAGCACGTTATTCCCCGAACGACTCGACGAGTACATTGCAGAAGACAATCCAGTCAGGGTTATTGGTGTCTTTGTAGACGAACTGGACATGGGTGATCTGGGTTTTGAGCGCGTTGTCCCACAGATCACAGCCGCCCCGGTTATCACCCTGCCACCCTGCTAAAAATTTATGTCTATGGTTACCTCAATCGGATTCAGTCCAGTCGCCGAATGGAACGCGAGACCCAGTGCAATGTCGAGCTGATGTGGCTCACCGGACGATTGATGCCGGATTTCAGGAAGGACAACAGCAAGGCGATACGCCAAGTATGTCGCGAGTTCATAGAGCTATGCCGTTCGCATGGACTTGTTCACACAGGCCATTGTGGCAATAGACGGCAGCAAGTTCAAAGCCGTAAACAGCAAGGACAGAAATGACACCCGCGCTAGCATGAAGCGCCGTATCGCCAAGATAGAACAGCACATAGAATGCTACCTGTCCCTGCTCCACGAGGCCGATACCCAAGAGCCTTCATCTCGCGACATGCAAGTGCCGGACCTTGAGGAGAAAATTGCGTCGTTAAAAGCCAGGATGAAACGCCTAAAAAAGCATGAGCGCGAATTACTCGCGCATCCGGATAAACAGCTTTCCCAGACTGACCCCGATTCACGCTTGATGAAGAAAGGCGGCATGGGTTCCCAGGTCAGCTACAACGTTCAAACAGCGGTCGACACAGAGCATAAACTGATCATCGCACACGATGTCACCGATGCCCCGGTTGACAGAAACCTGCTCTTTCCGATCGCTGGACTGGCCCAGTACACACTGCAACAAACGGAGCTGAAAGTACTCGCTGACCGTGGCTACTATAAAGGCGAAGCAATAAGAAACTGCTATGACGCAGGCATCAAGGTGTTGGTTCCAAAACCCCGGACCTCAGGGAGCAAATCTGCAGGCCTCTTTGGGAAACAGGACTTTAATTACGATACTAAAGCGGAGCAATTCCTCTGTCCGGCCGGTGAGATACTGCCTCGGCGACACCGTTCGAAGGGCCTGAGAGTTCGTTTAGTTCTATTTTATTACTGTTACAGAGCCTAACCAGCCGTTGTACGGGAACGCAAAAATAATGTTACTGGTAGTCAACTTTGAAATTGCGTCGCTGACATCACGATTGAGTGGTTTTGGTAGTATCCGATAAAGCAGTTTTTACAATCAGTGTTGCGGATGCTGGCTTTCACACAGCCTCGCCTAGAAGCGGACATTAGCAGCAACGAGAATTCAGTAGTCTAAAAGCAAAAAGTTGACCCTAGTACCGGCCTATATCGGCAGGAATTCAATTACGGAGAACAGCCGCAACCGCTGCGGGATACCCATTAGCCAGCAGGTGTTCCCATATTCACTGGGCCTTGAAACGAATGCCCGCTAAGAAAAAAACACACCTTGGCCGGAAAAGGGACGTCAACAAACAGGTCTTCTTTTAGCGTCACCTCACGCACTGTCCAACCGTCAGGAAGCACACGTTCAGCAGGCTTCGATGAAAAGGGCATACCAGGTAGACCGACTGCAATTTCGGTAACCTGTGGCACATAATCCAGGCCATCGCCAAAGCTCATAATTTCCAGTGTGCGGCCTTTGGCAAACATAATACTATGGTGTTTATTCACCTCCAGCACCATCAGGCCGTCGGCCTTTAAGGAGAAATTGGCATCGGACGTGCCCGGAATAGCCACATGGGCAAAGGTCCTACCATCGACTTCTATCGTCTCCAGAGGGCCATCCATTTCTGCCGTGGGCGGGCGCCGAAAAAAAGCCACATCGTGGGCCGTTTTCCCCAACCCACTTTTTATAAAACCCTCTGGCAGTGTCAGTGCATCATACGCCTGAACGGTAAAAGCCTGCTGGCACAACCAGATCTTGCCCGTTGCCAGCTCCAAGATTTCGCCGTAGAGATTCAGCCCGTCCATTGTCCAGTTTGGTTTCCATTCAGGATTGCCCATTCCAGCCTGTGCGCGTTCGTTGATTATTTGTGTCATTAAATCAATACCAATTTGAGAAGCTCAGTTTATACACAGGCACCTAATGGCACTTATTATGCCAATATATTATGGTACTTTAGCAAAGACGAGATTCAATAACAATTGCTTGCTCATTACATTGATGTAACCGCACGTTGCATGTTCTAGCGGCGAGCAGATAAGGCGCTTGGGGACCACACCTGGTCAGGGCCGAACACTATCGCGATTTCAGGATGAGTGCGTTTTCAGAGTGGAGCAGGAAATTCGCTGTC
>JBLFXU010000232.1:0-5503 GCA_047609575.1 Bacteroidia bacterium
GAATTCTGGGTGGGCTCGGTGTCCTGGGTGGGCTCGGAGTTCTGGGTGGGCTCGGAGTTCTGGGTGGGCTCGGAGTTCTGGGAATGTAAGGGGGCCACCGGGCTGGGGTACGCCAAAAAGCGCACAGGGATGTGCGCTTTTTGGCGTGTCCCGACGAGGGGTAGACGTTTCATCCTTCGTCCTGCCAACAGAAAGAACACCCGCAGGGCACAACAAAGACACATAAGCGAAAAACAGAGTAAAACCGCACCGGCAGCCTGAAAAGCTGCAACCCCCCACCCAACTGATATACTTCGCCCCAGTTTCAAACCAGCACAGCAAGCCCAGCCAAGACGGAGCAGCATCAGCGATGAGCCAGGACAACGACTCCAGCAAATTGTGGGGCGGACGCTTTAGCGAGCCGACGGACGCCTTCGTCCAGCGTTTTACCGCCTCGGTGACCTTTGATCAGCGTATGGCAGGCGAAGATATTGCCGGCTCGCTGGCCCATGCGCGCATGCTGCATACCTGCGATGTACTGACGGCACAAGAACTGGCCGATATCGAGCGCGGGCTGGCGCAGGTTCAGCAGGAGATACAAGACGGCACATTCGCCTGGTCGATTGAGCTCGAAGATGTACATATGAACATCGAGGCACGCCTGACCGCGTTGATTGGCGATGCAGGCAAAAAATTACACACCGGCCGTTCTCGCAATGACCAGGTAGCCACGGATATCAGGCTGCACCTGCGCGGCGCTATCGATGCGATCGCAGGCCAGCTGACCCGGCTGCAGCAGGGCACTATTGAGCTGGCGGCGGCTAATATCAACACAATCATGCCTGGCTTTACCCATCTGCAGACGGCACAGCCCGTTGTATTCGGTCACCACCTACTGGCGTGGAACGAAATGCTGGAGCGGGATTACGGCCGTCTCATGGATTGTCGCGCCAGGCTCAACCAATCGCCGCTGGGAGCTGCCGCGCTAGCTGGCACCACTTACCCCATAGACAGGGCGCAAACAGCCGCAGCCCTGGGCTTCGATCGGCCCACGGAAAACTCACTGGACTCCGTCTCGGACAGGGACTTCGCCATAGAATTCTGCGCTTTCGCGGCGATCACGATGACGCATCTGTCGCGGATGGCAGAGGAGCTGGTGCTCTGGACCTCGGCACAGTTTGATTTTGTCGAGCTGCCGGATCGGTTTTGCACCGGATCATCGATCATGCCACAGAAAAAGAATCCGGATGTCCCGGAGCTTGTGCGAGGCAAGGTAGGCCGGGTTAACGGCCACCTGATATCACTATTAACGCTGATGAAAGGCCAGCCACTGGCGTACAACAAGGACAATCAGGAAGACAAAGAACCGCTATTTGACACTATCGACACAGTGCTCGATTCCCTACGCGCTTTCGCCGATATGGTGCCGGCAATTCGTCCACAGGTTGAATCCATGCGCGCCGCTACGCTGCGTGGCTTTTCGACTGCCACCGACCTTGCAGACTACCTGGTGGGTAAAGGCATTGCGTTCCGCGACGCCCATGAAGTGGTGGGTAAAGCTGTGGCCCACGGTGTGGCAAGCAAATTGGATCTGGCGGAGATGGATCTGGCGACACTGCAGGGGTTCTGCGCTGACATCGGGGAAGATGTGTTTAAGGTGCTTACGCTGGAAGGCTCTGTCGCCGCACGAGATCACCTTGGTGGCACCGCGCCAGCCCAGGTGGCTGCCGCTGCAGCGCGGGCCAGGTCTCGCCTGGACCAGCGCTGAGGCTAAATTCGGGCTGGTTGATGGAGTACTAACCCCAGTCGAACGCAATACCCGCATGCTCAAGCATCTGTGCAACGACAAATGGGCGGAAATAGACCTCGCTGCGCGTATCACGCCAATCTGCCTGAACCTGGTCATACACAAAATGAAAGCCGCCTGAGCGCGATGCTAACCACAGCTCTTTCGTGGGTGGCTGCCGACTGAACACCATGGTACTGCCGTTTTCGAACTCCAGCGTGAGTATGCCGCCTGCATTCTGGTAGTCGAGCTCTTCATCGACCTCGTCCAGGGCTGTCTCCAGTACTTCCAGCGTTTCATCTACCAGATCGTTGAATTCAGATTCCGTCACCGCAGCGTCCATCCCGTTAAAGTGTGCAAAATTCAATGATACGGGCAGTTAGCGGCCCTTACTAGGCAGCTGTATAATCGGCGCCAATTCAATCTGGACTATCGACATGCCAAGCGCTCTTAACAGGTTATTTCTCGCCCTTGCTCTTGCCGCCCCCCTTGCAACTTTAGTCGGCTGTGGGCAAATGGGGCCACTGTACCTTCCTGCCGAGGAACCGGCCGCAGATGAGGTGGAAGCTACTGCGGACGCGACTCTGCCTGATATGCCCCTGCCTGACTCGCCCCTGCCTAACACAGAAGAGCGCTGAATAATGAACCCCTTCAACTACAGAGATGGCGCCCTTTATGCCGAGGACGTGGCCGTGACCGACATCACTGCCGCGCATGGCACACCCTGCTATATCTACTCGCGCGCTGCCCTGGAAACATCCTTCAATGAATACGCGGATGCCCTGTCCGGCTGCGACCACCTGGTCTGCTACGCGGTAAAGGCCAACTCCAACCTGGCGGTGCTCAATGTGCTGGCGCGCCTGGGTGCTGGTTTTGACATAGTCTCCGCGGGAGAACTGGAACGTGTACTGCTCGCCGGGGGTGACCCCTCTCGTATCGTTTTCTCGGGAGTCGCCAAGACCCCGTCGGAGATGGCTAGAGCACTCGAGCTGGACATTCACTGCTTCAACCTGGAGTCCTCTGCAGAACTGGAAGTGCTGAACCGCGTCGCCGGCGAACAGGGCAAGATCGCGCCAGTATCAGTGCGGGTGAATCCCGATGTGGACGCCATGACGCACCCGTACATTTCCACGGGCCTGAAGGAGAACAAGTTCGGCGTGACCGTGGAAGAGGCGATCAGCGTGTATGAGCGTGCCCAGGCCCTGGACCACATACAGGTGGTAGGCCTGGACTGCCATATCGGCTCCCAGATCACTGAAGTCACACCCTTTCTGGACGCACTGCAGCGCTTGCTGGCTTTGCTGGACCAGCTGTCCGAACGCGGCATTCATGTACACCACCTGGATCTGGGCGGCGGTCTGGGCGTGCGCTATCGCGATGAGGAACCACCCACTATCGCCGCCTATATCGGCGCCGTACGTGAAGCACTGGCAGGTCGCAACCTGACACTGATGTTTGAACCGGGGCGCTCCATTGCTGCCAACGCCGGGCTCCTTGTTACTCGAGTGGAATATCTGAAGCCCACCCCTGAGCAAAACTTCGCTCTGGTAGATGCCGCCATGAACGACATGCTTCGCCCCGCCCTTTACCAGGCGTGGCTAGACATCGTTCCGGTACAGCAAGGGAGCAACGGGCACAACGCTGTGTGGGACGTTGTTGGACCCGTCTGTGAAACCGGGGATTTCCTGGGCAAGGCTCGTGAATTGAACCTGACAACGGGCGATCTATTGGCGATGTGTGGCGCTGGCGCCTACGGTTTCGCCATGAGCTCCAATTACAACAGTCGACCCAGGGCGGCGGAAGTCATGGTAGATGGCACCCAGACACATCTTGTTCGAGAGCGGGAAAGCATCGCTGATCTTACGCGCGGCGAACGCTGCCTACCGGACTGAGCGGAGCGAGATATGTTGCTTGATTTCACCAAAATGCACGGCACCGGCAATGACTTCGTCGTTATTGACCTGATCAGCCAGCACTACTCGCTAACCAGCAAAGACATACGCCGTCTGGCCGACCGCCATTACGGTATTGGCTGCGATCAGGTACTGGTCGTAGAGCCGCCTGAGAACCCCGACATCGACTTCAGGTATCGCATCTACAATGCCGATGGCGAAGAAGTGGAACAGTGTGGCAATGGCGCGCGCTGTTTTGCGCGTTTCGTTCGAAATCGCAAACTTACCAGCAAGCAAGTTATCACCGCGCAGACCTGCTCGGGCGTGATTGAATTGCGCATGCAAGCCAACAACGCCGTTGAAGTCTCGATGGGTGAACCTGTGTTTGCGCCAGCAAAAATTCCCTTCAGCACACCCCAGCAGCAAGACAGTTATACACTCGAAGTGGCAGGCCAGTCGCTGGAGATTGGCGCTCTATCCATAGGCAATCCCCATGCTGTATTACGAGTCGACGACGTAGCGACCGCAGATGTCCCGCACCTGGGGCCATTGATAGAAGCCCACGCGGACTTTCCGCGCCGGGTAAACGTAGGATTTATGGAAATTTTATCGGACAAAAGCATACGGCTTCGGGTGTTTGAGCGCGGCGTTGGCGAGACCAGGGCCTGCGGCACCGGCGCCTGTGCAGCGGTTGTTTATGGTATTAATCGTGGTTGGCTACGCGACACCGTGACAGCGCAGCTGACCGGCGGTAAGCTGTCCATATCTTGGGCAGGCCCGGGTCAGCCCGTCATTATGACCGGCCCAACCGCGGTAGTGTTCGAGGGCAAAATAAAGATGTAAGGCCCGTGCAAAAGAGGCCAATCAGCACTAGAGGATTTGCCATGGCAGGGAATAAGCAAGCCGGCGCTGCACAGGCCGCCACAGAACAAGACATCGCACTCAACGACGACGTGGTGCGTGACTACCTCAGAGAAAACCACGATTTCCTGCAACGACACCCGGATATGCTGGATTACCTGAACATATCCCACCCTACGGGCAGCGCCGTTTCTCTGGTCGAACGCCAGGTCAGTGTTCTGCGCGAGCGCAACATAGACATGCGCCACCGCCTCAAAACACTGACCAGTAGTGGCAGGGCGAATGACAAATTATTTGAGCAAAGCAGCCGTATGGTCCTGCAACTGCTGGCAGCGGACTCTACCGCCGCCATCTACGACATCTTCATGACTGCCATGACCAATGACTTCGATGTGGAATTCGCCTGCATGGCGCTCTATCGCGCAGAGAATGACGAACAGGATGGCGACTGCGGCTACCGCACCGAATCCCGCGAAAATACTAACGCCCAGATCGGCTCCCTGCTGCACAGCGACAAGCCCGTATGCGGCACGCTGCGTCAGGAAGAGTTTACATTCCTGTTCCCGGATTGCCACGATGCGGGATCTGCCGCTCTGGTGCCACTGGTCGGAGAAGAGCCACTGGGCTTTATCGCCGTCGGCAGCTCAGATGCCAATCGCTACAGTAAGAACATGGGCACCTTGTTCCTCTCGCACATTGCAGACGTTGTCATCAAGCTTCTGCCGCGCCTGACGGAACGGGAAAGCTGAACAGGAAAACTGAGCGGACTGCGGTGGCGAAAACTTCTGAGCGAAATTCCCGCCCCCGCCCAAAGCAGCGTTCCGGGGACTTTGAGCTGGAACACACTGCCACGGCGTTTCTCAAATATCTCCGCGAGGTGCGACAACTGTCGCCACATACGCTGAGCAATTACCATCGAGACCTGCGCACACTGCAAGACTATTGCAAATCACAAAATAACGACGGACTCACAACACTTGTCGAG
>JBLFXU010000233.1:0-5442 GCA_047609575.1 Bacteroidia bacterium
GCTATCCCACGTGAAAAATACTCCAATTAGACCTCTTTATGTTACGAACTCACTGGCTCGCAAAAAAAAACGCTGGAAAATGGCGCTGCTCCCCTGTTCAGAAAGTACTTTTTTTCCCAGAGAAGTTGGCTTGTCAGAATCAGCTATATTAATTTTCGAGATAGAAATATGCAGCTAAAAACCAGAAACCCAATTCTCCTCTTTGCTGTTCTGGCGAGCCTGGCGGCGACGTCACTGGCACAGGCCGATCGCAGCGCGTTCGTTGATAGCATTGCAGTTGGCTCGAAGTGGGTCGATGTTACAGCCAGTGAAGGTAATCACCTGCGCATTGACTATAGAGCGCAAGCGTATTCGGGTGGTGGCACCGCGAATGGACGCACCGTTGTATTCGGTGGCGGCCACAATGACGGTATGAGCGACGCGGTAGCTTACCTGGACTGGCGAAAATTCGAATCAGTTGGGTGGGTAGAAGACTTCCCGTCCACTGCAGATCACCTTGGCGTTGCCGACGACAACTGGGCTGCAATTGGCCGTCATGCGAATGCGAAGTACAACCGGGCAACGCCAGGCGGTCTGTTGGATTCTCGAGGCGCCGTGGCTATTTCCCGGCACACCTACGATCAAATGGTAGTTCTTGACGACCGTTTCTATTTGTTCGGTGGTGTGCTTTCTTATGATAATCCCAAGCAACCCAAAGCGCGGTGGAGAACGCCGGATGAAGGCGATATCTGGCGGTATGACTTTGGTGCCGGGTGGACCTATATCAGCAAGGCTCTTGGCGCTGGTTGGCCAGGACATGCGGGCGCAACGGTGGATACGCTAACCGGTGATATCTGGGTGCACGATGATGAGGGTTTGCGTCGATTCTATACCCGTACAGATCGACTGGGCGCGGCGGGCGAACACCTGAAATCGCAGGCGATAGAGTCAACGCTGAACTTTAACCCTGACAAAGGAGCCAAGGGAACGCTATTTGGTTCCGGAACTTATGCCGGTGCAAACTGGCATGAATATGACGTTGCGACCGGTAGGCAGCGCGACATGGGGCGCGTACCGGGAAATGTTGCCCACACCTACATTATTCATATTGCGGCGTCTTTCGGGTCGAACTACGGCACCTATTTCGCCTTTGTACCATCGGACGGCTCCTTGCGTCGATGGAATGGTTCAGATTGGGATACTGTGGCCACAGGCGCGCCCAGAGGTGAGTATGTGTATGGTCGGGTTGGTTTTGAGCCAGAGCACAAGGTTTTCTTCTGGGTGACTAATAATTTCGGCGGTAACGAATCATGGCGGACTTACGTCGTTCGCCCCTATCCGTTCGATGCGTCGCCTCAATCGCCTAAATCGGCGCTACCGGTGTCCCGGGTGCTGCCGAATTAGTGGGACTTGGGGGCAGTAGACAGGTGGGCTGACTCGAATGGCAATTACTTAAGCAGAATTACAGCGCGTAGGTGCCAAATTGAGCATAGCTTGACGGGACCGTCTGAGGCATGGATGCCGAAGCGAGCCTACATGGATGTATTTACGGCGTGTCCCGACAAGCTATGCTCGGTTTGGAACCGCTCTAATAGCTCAAGTAGATGCCATTCTGAGCACACCCCTTGTTCTTTTCTTGAAACCTTAAATAGGCTGGTATTGTGATGGAAAACTGGATAATAGATGCAGTGGGATTGGTGGGTACATTCCTGGTGGTACTGGCTTACTATCTGCTGCAGTTGGAGCGCACCCATCCCCAGAGTTTAAGCTACAACATGATCAATTTGGTGGGTGCCGCATTATTACTCATCAGTCTCTGCTTCAATTTTAACCTTGCAAGTTTTGTGATCGAAATCTTCTGGATAGGCGCTTCATTAATCGGGTTATGGAAATACTGGCGTCGTAAGGGATTAGCCAGTTAGCCAGTCACTCACAGCCAATGAATCAATCAATGATTTGATAGCAGGGCTGATATTCGCCTTTCCCCAACTTCATCCGTCCGTCGCGCACCATCGATCGCAGTAGCCGATCAATGCAGCTCATAAATTTCTTGTCACCGGACAGTTTATACGGGCCGTGGATTCGTACTTGCTCAAATCCAAATTCCTTCACGTTGCCCGCTACAATGCCGGAAAAAGCTGATCGGAGTGAGCTGGCCAACTCATGTTTGGGTGCCGACGCGTCCAGATTGAGCGCGGCCATATTTTCATGGGTAGGAATAAAGGGCTCTTGCAAGCTGGGAGGAATATTGAGTTCCCAGTTGAAGTAAAAGGCCTGGTTTGCGCTGCTGCGACGCTCATGAACTTCTTCCACTGCCGCTCTAACACTTCTTCCAACCTCAGCCGTTGAGCCGATGAGTAGCTGAAAGTAGTTCTCAACCTCGTCGCCCAGGCAATCTTTTAGAAATTGCACTAGCTCCTGAAAATATTCTGCGGCAGATTCAGGGCCAGCCAATATTAGGGGAATGGCTTCATCGTTGTCGGGGTGCATGAGGATACCCAGTAGATACAGGATTTCCTCTACTGTGCCAACGCCACCGGGAAAGACGATGATGGTATGGGCAAGCCGGACGAATGCCTCGAGACGTTTTTCAATGTCCGGCATGATAATCAGTTCGTTGACGATGGCATTGGGCGACTCAGAGGCGATGATGCCCGGTTCGCTGATGCCGATATAGCGACCCCTTTTGATTTGTTGTTTAGCATGACCCACGGCTGCACCTTTCATGGGGGCCTTCATAGCGCCTATGCCGCAGCCGGTGACGATGTCCAGGCCGCGCAATCCGAGTTCGTAACCGACCTGTTTGGCGTAATCGTATTCCTCGCGCGCAATGGAGTGTCCTCCCCAGCACACCACCATATTGGGGGGTTCATTGGGGCGAACGACCTGAGCGTTGCGCAGAATGCGAAAGACCGTATTGGTGGTATCCGCTGAGCTGGTGGGTTGAGTCTGGGTGCCGGTAATCTTGAAGTCGGTATAAACAATGTCTCGTAGCGCGGAAAATAGATGCTCTTGAATGCCACGTATCATCTTGCCATCTACAAATGACTGGGACGGCGCATTGAATAATTCCAGCCTAAGGCCGCGCGACTGCGGTATCAGCTGGATGTCGAAATCCTGATAGTCATCGTCAGTCTTGTCATAGTCACCTTTTTCGCTATCCGTGTTGAGGATGGCGAGGGCGCAGTGACGAAACAAGGCAAATAAATCACCTCGACTGGTAGTGAGGCCATCCATATCCGACTGCGAAAGCAGGTTCAGGGATTTGAGCGGGTTTACGATTACGTGCGGTATTTTATCCATGGAAGGCATCATGCCCTTAATGGTGAAATCACTCAATACGTGCGCATTTGTAGAGGTGTCTGGTTAGTGCTGGAAATACCAACACCGCGCCGGGTGGTTTACGACAAAGTAAGGCCTGGGGCCGAGATTGCTGAAGAAGCCGAGTTAGTGGGCCATGAAAGGGCGTATACGTCGCCGATTTGGTATTCGCCTAAGTAGTTGGCTCGCCTTCCGTGCCATAGAAAGCGCCAAGGCTAAACCGCAACAATTGAACCCGCCTTTTTGGCGGGTTTTCTTTTTTTGGCAATGGGGGGAGGCCACGTTTATCTGAATAGTGGTCTGTCGCTGTCAGAGTTGGAGAAGAGGGGCGCGTTGCCCCTGGATGATACCCAGCTCAAGGCTCTAGTGCTGGGCAAGACCGTTGAAGCGCACAACCTGGTCTCAGGCCGGCGTGTCACTGATATAGGCGGTACGTCGCTAGCGGCGGCGCCAGATCGACACAGGGCGCTGCAGCGGGCGGTTGTCGGTTGTTTCCAGCCTACTTTGGAAACAAGAATGTTAATTGCAAACGAAGCCCCCAGCCGTCCGGTCCATTGTCAGGGGCGTCTACCCAATAGCGGGCGCCTCCTCCCACTTGCACAAGCTGATCTGCCACTTTTAGCAGTTGGTTCACAGTAAAATTGACGGGAACTGACCATTGCTCGGATTCCCAGTCATAAGTGGATTCAGTGTTGATGCCGATGGTCGTCTTCGTTTGGGTTATGTAGGATAAAAATGGCTGCAGAAAAGTTGCGCTCACATCGGCACGTTTGGAGTCGCCCGCAAAAGATTCAATGTGGTTCGCCAGCAGGCCGTATGTCCATGGTCCCACTTGATTGAGAGCAACACCGGTTGGACCTGCTCCCCACTTCTCGCTCCCAAGCGCATCGTCGGTAGCCGTTTTCAATAGCAAGGCGGGCCCTACGCCCCAGATGAGTCCGCTTGCGGAAGGCGCCTTGGGTGAGAAAAAGAGGCTCTGTACAACATCGCCAATCCCGGACTCTCCAGAACCATTCACCGGAATGTCTGTTTGATCGATAACCGGAAGGATCGTGCGCGAGATCAAATTCCACTCTTCCCCGATGGAAATTGGAATAACCGGTTGGATATTAGTGCGCCATACGGAGCCATCGTCCACGCCGATATCAGTGTCATAGTTCGCCTGGATCGGCACACTGATAAGCGCTGCCACCGGATTCGAGAGCTTCTTCGCAAGCTCGGTGTCGTCCTGTGCCATTGCCGTAGTACCCAGGCAGATTATCGCGCCCAGTAATCCACTGCCTGCGTAGAGATGGTGTCTTTTCATGTAGCTTTTCCCTGCCTGGTTTGCTGCTGTAGAAATGTCCGAACTGTAAGGTCAGGATATACCGAAAATGGCGCTTTGTGTTAATACTCAGCCACTTTAGAGCGGCCACGCCTGCTAACGTATAAGCACCTTCTGATTCGCAGCAACCGGCAAACTCGCAAATTAGTGGTGAGCAGGTTTGTTGATACCCCTGATCCTCGTTCACCGACCAATCTACCTTGCGCATGAAAAAATATAAAGGCGACACCGAGACTATTAAGGCCAGCACGGCCAGGCTCGAGGAAAACTCTGAGTCGATGATGGCCTCGCTGCACGCTATCCGTGACGGCATAGGCCAAGGTGGATTGATCGATAATCCCCAATCCCCAGAAGAGCACTACCACAACGCCCGCGTGAATGAGCTCAGCGGCAACTACTCCGGCGCACGCCGCTCCTACCTGGAGTATTTTCGCAGTGACTTGGCGATGCTGGACCCACACCTGCGGTTTATTTCGTTTCTCAAAGTGCAGGAGGGCACTGCGGGTGCGCGGGAAACCTACAGTACCGTTACAGCCAAAAGTACTATCCCCATACCCGCCTATGCCCGCTTACTAATGCGCGATCCAGGCCAGTGCAGTGACGGGCTGCGTCAATATCTGCAAGAGCATCCTGAATTCGCGCAGGCGGCCTATCACTTGAGTTTGGAGTATTCAGAGCGCCGTCTGGGCAGTTAAACCCTGTCTGATAAGCGTCAGGAACTGTCTTATCTGAAGTCGTTTGCGCAGATTGATGCGGCGGGCGGCCTATTGCGCTATATGGTAGACCAGGAGCTGGTCAGCGAGTGGCGCGAGGATGCC
>JBLFXU010000234.1:0-5439 GCA_047609575.1 Bacteroidia bacterium
AATCGCACATCGACACTCTGGGCATATTCACCACAGGTTCGCAGGTACTGAGCAGACCAATCCCACTCCTGCTGTGTTGGACCGGTACCGGTGAAATACTTGTGGGCCTGATACGTCGCGCCCACAAGAATGTCAGCGCCAATCAGTTTCGTATCATCGATCGCTTTTTTGAGCGCATCGACAGCGGCTGCACGCACGGCCGCATCGGGTGATATCGGATTTGCCTCTTCGCTGACAAAAGCAACAGCGGTACGCTCAAGACCCAAACCGTCACAGGCCGTAGCCATTTCGATCAGTTGCGCATCGCTTTGTCCGACCACGGGTATCTCTACGCCCTGGTAGCCCGCACCGGCTAAGCCCTCGAATACCGGAATATGCTCAGGCGTAATTTCAATGCCCCAGAGCAACATGTTCATACCAATTTTTACTTTCATCTCTACACTCTCCTAGCACTCTCCTAGCACTCTCCTACTTTCGCCCCACTGGCGGTTATTTCTGCCGACGATCGTATAGCCAGATGGCGCCAAACACGGGTAACAGCAGTAAAGGCACTATCGCCACAGCCTGGAAAGATTCAACAGAAGCATAGCGCATCACAGAGTCCATCGCCTCCGGGGACAGGGTTGCCAGGTTATCGACGCCACCCGCAGCTTCGGCTTTAGCAGAATCAAAGATAGCGCCCATACGCGGCAGTACGAACTGGATCGCCATACCACCGGCAAAACCCATCAGGCCCATCGCCACCGCGCCCCCCTTGGGAAAGCGCTCCGAGGCAATGGCCAGCATGGTAGGCCACATATAGCACACGCCCAATCCCCACACGGTAGCCGCAGCAAACGCCATCAGTGGCGAATTGGCCAGACTAAGCAAATACAGACCAAGGCCCGCGGCTATGCAACTGACAAACAAAAGCCCCACTGATGACACACGCGCCACAATGGGCCCAGCGAAGTGCCGACCGACAAACATCAGGGCGCTGACATACACCAGCACCAATATGCCGGGCATGCCCACAACATTGGATAGAGAAATATCCACCCATTGTCCTGGTGCTAATTCGGAGGAAGCAGTGAAAAACATACACAGCCAAAATACCCAGAACAAAGGACGCTTCACCAGCTCCATCAGCATGTCTCTATAGCTCACACCACTGGCGACTCGCTCCGTCACGGGGAACGTTGAACTGGCTACCATCCATGCCAGTACCAGCGCAGGTATCAGCAGGACATACATATTCAGTTTCCACGAAAGGTCCAGGACACCGATGAGCACACCCAGCAGCCCTCCCACTACGATGCCGGCCGGCCACCACGCATGGAGAATGTTGAGCCGATGGGTCTTTTCCTCGGGGTACAGTGCTGCAACCATGGGGTTAGAAGCCGCCTCTACGGCGCCCCAGCCCAGCCCCGTCAGAAGTAAGCTAACCAGTACCATTGTCTGCACAGTGTCTCCCACTGGCATCATGGTTGCGGCCAACAAGCCAACGGCGCCCGCAACGTAACCCAGGGCCGCGAGCAGCAGCATGCGCTTCATGCCCACCAGATCCACCAGCGCACTGCCAAACAGTAAGGTCAGGGCAAAGCCGGTAAAGGTGACGCCCAGAGCCTCACCGACCATGGCGGCTGAGTTGGCCAGATCAATCTGATTGTAAATATCGGTCTGTAAATGTTTGGCGATATTGGTGCGCACAGCAAAGCCCAGCCCGATCATAAAGATCGACAGGTTACCCACATAATAAAGACGCTTGCGGTCTACAGCGGTATCAGTCATTAACTGCTCTCCAGATGATTGTTCTGCAAATTATTGTTATCCAGCCTGTACCTGATGAGAGTAACAGGCTGTCCCCGGTCTGCATAACGGGCTGCCATCCGGCCGCAGCGCGCTCAGCACGATCACGACATGTCCACTGCACCAGACCCATTGCGTTAGTACCGGTCCAGCCCCAGGATTCGACGATTACTCTCTTCATCCGCGCCACCGCCGGCGAAGTCATCGAAGGCCCTATCGGTGGTACGAATGATATGTTGGTTGATAAATTCAACGCCCTCACGAGCACCATCTTCAGGATGTTTAAGACAGCATTCCCACTCCAGCACTGCCCAGCCTTCAAAGCCATATTTTGCTAATTGACTGAAGATGCCGGAGAAGTCTACCTGTCCGTCACCCAATGAACGGAAGCGCCCAGGACGATCTACCCAACTCTGGTAACCGCCATATACGCCACTGCGCCCATTGGGATTGAATTCAGCGTCTTTGACGTGGAACATCTTGATGCGCTCTTGGTAAATGTCGATGAACTGGAGGTAGTCCAACTGCTGCAAAACGAAGTGACTGGGGTCATACAGAATATTGCAGCGATCATGGTTCCCCGTGGCCTCAAGAAAACGTTCAAAGGTCACGCCATCGTGCAGATCTTCACCCGGATGGATTTCATAGCAGACGTCCACACCGGCTTCATCGAAGGCGTTAAGGATAGGCACCCAACGATCGGCCAGTTCCCTAAAGCCGGTCTCTACCAAGCCTTCAGGCCGCTGCGGCCAGGGGTACATTGTGTGCCATAGCAAAGCACCGGAAAACGTTGCGTGGGCCGTCAGCCCCAGATTTTTGCTGGCCTTGGCAGAGAGCATTAGCTGCCTGACGGCCCATTCCTGCCGCGCTTTGGGGTTACCGTGCACCTCGGGCGGAGCGAAACCATCAAACTGCTCATCGTAGGCCGGGTGCACCGCCACCAGTTGCCCCTGCAAGTGCGTGGACAACTCAGTAATTTCAATGCCATTGCCAGCGCAGATTCCCTTCAGCTCATCGCAGTAGTCTTTACTATCGGCCGCTTTCTCCAGATCGATCAGACCGGTTTCCCAGGTGGGCAACTGGATGCCCTTGTAGCCGAGATCGCCTGCCCATTGAGTGATATTCGGCAAGGTGTCAAACGGCGCCTCAGCGTCGGCAAACTGCGCGAGAAATATAGCGGGGCCTTTCATCTTGGACATGGTATTACCCTCTTCGTTATAGCGTTGGTCTTGAGATTGGTTGAGTTCAGTTCAGTTGAATGTCAGTAACGATTAGTACTGTTCAAACGTGTGCCACTTGACGTCGCTGGCGCTGGCAGCCACTGCCAGTTCAATAAACGTCATGCCGCGAATAGCGTCTTCTATGCCCGGGCAGTCTGCCGAGCGGGGGTCTGGCTCATCGCCGCCTTCGTAGGCACAAATCTGGCCCGCGAAAGCAATGTAAAGATTAGCGAACGCCTCCAGGTAACCCTCGGGGTGCCCCATGGGAGTGCGTGTATTAGCACTTGCCTCATCCCCTAGATAACCACCGCCAGTACGCAGCATCTGAGTCGGTTGGTCGGCCCACTTTAACAACAGAGTATTGGGCTCCTGTTGCTGCCATTCCAGACCGCCCTTGTCACCGTAGACATACACCTTCACGGCATTCTCTTCGCCCACACTGACCTGGCTGGCATGTAAGACACCACGCGCACCGTTAGCGAAGCGCAATAGCACCGCGCCATCGTCGTCTAACTCCCTACCGGGAACAAACGCGGTCAGGTCGGAACAGATTTCACTGATCTTCTGGCCAGACACATACTCAGCCAGGTTTGCTGCGTGCACGCCGATGTCACCCATGCAGCTACTCACACCCGCCTGGGCGGGATCCAGCCGCCAGGCGGCCTGCTTGTTATCTGCGTCTTCCTGGCGGTCCGCCAGCCAACCCTGCGGGTATTCCACGACCACTTTACGAATCTCACCCAGATCTCCAGCGGCCACTCTGGACCTGGCTTCTTTTACCAGTGGATAACCGGTGTAGGTATGGGTAAGGCCATAGAGTAAGCCTGTCTCTTTAACAATATCGCGCAGCTGCAGAGCCTCTTTCAAAGTGAATGTGGCGGGCTTATCCGACATCACATGAAAGCCAGCGCGTAACGCGGCTTCTGCCACCGGATAGTGCATATGATTAGGCGTGACTATGGCGACAAACTGCATGCGCTGCTCGGCAGGCAAAGCGGCCTCTGCCTGCATCATTGCCGGATAACTTTCATACACTCGGTCTGCGGGCAGATGTAAGCCTGCGCCAGAACGCTTTGACCGCTGTGGGTCCGAGCTGAAGGCACCGCAAACCAGTTCGATCTCGCCGTCCAGCGCGGCAGCGATTCGATGTACCTGTCCAATGAAGGCGCCCTCGCCCCCGCCGACCATGCCCATTCGCACTTTACTCACGGCATATCTCCTTTAACGCTTTCGCTTATACATATTGGTTGATAACACTTTCATACCATTCCTGCTTGCCGCTGCGATGCTCTGGCTCACCGCGGCCCACCGCTAGATCACGCAGTTGTGTCAGTGATAGCTCGCCCTGTTCAAAGCGGGCGCCATCGCCGCTATCAAAGCTGCTGTAGCGTGCGTGCTTATGTGCCGGTAAACCCGATTTTTCTGCCAACGTATGCGCCGCCTCCAGGCCCCGTGCAAACGTATCCATACCACCTATATGGCCAAGGAAAATGTCTTCAAGATCGACAGACTCCCGGCGCACTTTGGCATCAAAATTCAATCCACCGCCTTTGATCCCGCCATCTGCCAGCACCACCATCATTGCTTGCACCACGTCGGAAAGATCTGCGGGAAACTGGTCTGTATCCCAACCATTTTGTGGGTCGCCGCGGTTGGCGTCGATACTGCCCAGCAGACCGGCATCCGTGCACATCTGCAACTCGTGGGCAAAGCTATGTCCGGCCAGGGTCGCGTGATTGGCTTCAATATTGACCTTGAAGTCAGCGTCCAGACCATAGTGCCGTAAAAACCCGATGACGGTCTGGGCGTCAAAGTCATATTGGTGCTTGCAAGGCTCAGCCGGCTTGGGCTCAATTAGATAGTTGCCGGTAAAACCAATACTGCGCCCGTAATCGCGCGCCATCTGCAGAAAGCGTGCCATATGGTCCAGCTCACGCCGGGTGTTGGTGTTAAGCAGGCTGGCATAACCCTCTCGCCCACCCCAGAACACATAGTTTTCGCCACCCAGGGCAACCGTCGCATCAAGCGCTGCCTTCACTTGCGCGGCAGCGTGTGTGACCACAGCAAAATCCGGGTTTGTGGATGCGCCATTCATATAGCGAGGATGGCCAAAAAGATTAGCCGTCCCCCATAAGAGCTTCATGCCCGTCGCCTGCTGACGTTCACCGGCAAGGCTAACCATTGCCGCAAGGTTTGCTTCAGACTCTGCAACAGAAGCGCCCTCCGGCGCCATGTCCCTATCGTGAAAGCAGTAATACGGTACGCCTAACTTGGTGAAAAACTCGAACGCCGCGTCCATACGAGCTCTTGCAGCTGCCATGGGGTCAGCCGGCTTATCCCAGGGGAAAATCTGCGTGTCCTCGCCAAAGGGATCACTGCCTCCGGCACAGAAAGTATGCCAATAGCACGCGGCAAAACGCAGATGTTCGGC
>JBLFXU010000235.1:0-5436 GCA_047609575.1 Bacteroidia bacterium
GGCTCTAATACATGGCTCATCAACAAATCTAGCCAGAGGTCACGATCGCCCTGCATAGATCCTGCGTCCAGCTTGCTGCGCACCAACGCAGACAGCTCATCGGCACTGGCGCTCATTGGGTCTACTCCAAGATTGGAGACAAACAACTCGCGGTAACTGATACGGCTGACCGGGCGTGGACCCAGACACTGTGCAAGTAGTTCAGCCACTTCATCCATCAATTGATGGTGGTCGAATCCTGGCCGATACCATTCCAGTAGGGAAAATTCGGGGTTGTGTCGGGCGCCGGCCTCGCCATCACGAAACGCCTTGGCAATCTGGTAGACCGGTTCACCGTAGGCCACAAGCAGGCGCTTCATGGCGTACTCGGGAGACGTTTGCAAATAGCGCGGTGCAGAAACCGAATCGCCATCTGTAACAATGAAAGGCTCTATGGCTGGATCGGTGATGCCGCTTGAGGCTAGCAGCGGTGTCTCCACTTCCAGAATCTGCCTGGCGGCAAAGAACGTCCGCAAACCCGCGAGTAGTTCAGCTCGCAGGCGCAGGGTTTTAAGGGATGCGGAAGGATGCCAGGTCACGGGGGCGCCTGGGCACAGGAACGCCTGACCGATACGATCAGGACTTGCCAGCGCGGTTCTGGTATTCGCCGGTACGGGTGTCGACGCGGATTATCTCGCCCTCAGACAGGAACAGCGGCACCTTAACCACAGCGCCGGTACTCAGCTTGGCCGGCTTGTTACCACCCTGGGCGGTATCGCCCTTGAGGCCCGGATCCGTCTCGACGATTTCCAGTTCCACAAAATTAGGGGGTGCCACCGAGAGTGGCGCACCGTTGTACAGCGTCACCTCGACCTGATCCTGTTCCTTCAGCCATAAATGAGCTTCGCCAACGGCAGCCGCATCGGCTTGATGCTGATCGAAGGTCTCCGGCTCCATGAAATGCCAGAACTCACCGTCGGAATACAGGTATTCCATGGTGCGATCCATAACATCGGCGCCTTCGAGGCTCTCGCCGGATTTGAAGGTCCGCTCCCAGACGCGACCGGTATTCAGATTGCGCATTTTGACGCGGTTGAATGCCTGGCCTTTACCGGGTTTTACAAACTCGTTGGCAAGGATGCTGCAGGGCTCGCCGTCTAGCATCACTTTCAAGCCGGAGCGAAATTCGTTGGTGGAATAGTTCGCCATGTTTTCTCGTACCATTTGTGCTTCACAGGGTCACCTATGATACCCCACCGGATGGTCTTATTGCAGCTTCTGATGGACCACAGTCACGCTATACTATGAGCAATACAGAGCAAATGTTCGAGGTAACGTTTGCAGAACGCATACTAGATACAACTGGTTATGGCGACGAATAAGATAAAGCTGCAAATACCGCCACAGGATTTCCCTGACTTCACACGGTTTCGTCTGGATAGCCAGGGGGCGGCTAAGTGGGTTTCTTCCCTGCCAAAGGGCAGCACCGAAGAAGTAACAGAGCAGCTTACAACCGCTCTGGATGAGCTAAATCGACACCCCCTTGCACCCGAACTACGCTATGAAGTGGCAGAGATTCTACGTCCTGTGGTCGAGGAGGCCATCGAGGGCCTGTCACGACAATTCTACAATCTACCACCCGTCATACCCCAGGAGACGGTGCGGTTGGTCGAGCGAGCGGACCAACTGTGCACACTTATGGGAGCGGTCTACACCGCAGTTGCGGTAGAAACCATCCGCAATCCGGAGTCGATACAACACGGACCGCCGGCACGACTGGCCTGCGAATCACTCTACAGAGCCATAAGTTGCACGGGGCAACAGGTCTTGCAGAGCTTGAAGCTATACCGGCCACTGCACATGCAAGGCTGGCTTATTCTGCACCAACTCTATGCGCTAGCGGAGAATCAGCAGCTGGCCGACCTGCCCATACCCGAACCACTGGACGCGGGTGACACCATAACCAGTGCTTATCTCCAGGCAGTTGTCATTGCCTGCTGCAAGCCCAATCAATTACGCCAAACAGATCTTGGGGCACTGTTCAGCGCTCTAGGCAAATGGAGCGAACTGATAACGCTCCGCAGTGTGCCCGCAGATTCAGACCTTTACCTGGTCGACCTGCAAAGCGACCTCCCCCCGCTGTACCGCGAGTTTTATCCTGAAAACCCAGGTGACAGCTGCCGATTTGTCGATACATCTGCGTTCATCAAAAAGCTGCGCGAGCTCAGAGAAACATCTGCAAAATCTGGCATAGAACGTGAGAGCCGTCTTCCCACCAGCCTGTTCGATCATCTTATCGCCTCATTGGGAGCTTTCAGCAAGCGCCATTTCAAACGCTCCGGATCAGACGGCAAATTGTCCATTGCGGTCGGGCTAACAAACGCTCACTTCTATCTGGCGGGGGGCAGAACTTTCGAGCAGCTGTTGTACGGCAAGGCAATCGAAGACGAACCAAAGGACGCTGGACCAGAGTTTACTGAGAGCCAACCGCATGTCGACATATGGCATAAGGCCAATCCTGCCGAGGACTATCTGCACAAGCATCTTTCACACCCGGATGAAGAAATCGAACTGGATCCCGTCAGCCGTGCCCGCCTCTTCCGCGCCGGGTCTGACGCGCCTATGGATACACACAGCTATACCAGTCACAGCGTGCAACTCACCGACGTCAGTCCAGGGGGCTACTCCCTGGAATGGGACGAATCCGGAACTGGCGAGCTTCGCAATGGTGATATTGTCAGCATCAAGGAAGAGCACACCGGGCAATGGGCCATCGCCGCAATTCGCTGGCTGACTCGTATTGATACCGCCCGTACGCTGCTGGGCCTGGAATTGCTCAGCCCACGAGGCAAAGCCTACGGCGCATGCATCCACGAGGCCAACGGAGAAAAGTCCATCCCCATACGTACATTGCTGTTACCCGAAATAAAGGTCGTGGGGCAGCCGCAGACACTGATTACTCCGCGTGCCAACTTCCGCACCGGACAGAAGGTCACTATTTTAAAAAGATCAGAACACCTAACGGTGCAACTGACCCAACTGGTAGACGCTACCGGCAGCTATGCGCAATTTGAGTTCAAAGTAATACGTGAACTGGGCGACATTCTGGCTGAACAAGGCAGCGGCCTGGGTAACGATGACGACAGCTCTTTATGGACTACCCTTTAAGCCGAGCACTCTAGCCAGTGCTGCACATCTTTTTGCACAGACGATAAGAGGCCGGTTGATCAAGGCCTCTCAGAGCGAAACTCTCAGCCGTTCAGTCCTGATTCTGATATCGATCAGCAATACCCAGCATATAGAGAATGGCATCTAGTCCCAGCGTGGAAATCGACTGCTCTGCTGACTTCTGCACCAGCGGCTTAGCCCTGAAGGCAATACCCAGCCCGGCAACGCTCAACATAGGTAGATCGTTCGCCCCATCGCCCACCGCAATGACCTGTTGTAGATCAATGCCCTCCTCTTTTGCGAGTTGCCGCAACAACTCCGCCTTGCGCGCGCCATCGACTATGGTGCCTTTGATATTCCCGGTGACGCGGCCATCTTCGATGTCCAATTCATTGGCATAGACATAGTCAATGCCAAGCCGTGACTGCAAATAGCGGGCAAAATAGGTAAAACCCCCGGACAAAATGGCTGTCTTGTAGCCCAGTCGTCGCAAGGTAGCGATCAGGTGCTCCGCGCCCTCGCTGATGCGCAAGGTCTGTGCAACACGCTCCAGGGCACTTTCTTCAAGGCCTTCCAGTAACGCTACCCGGGCGCGGAAACTCTCACTGAAATCCAGTTCTCCGCGCATGGCACGCTCGGTGATGGCGCTGACCTGATCTCCCACGCCGGCCAGCTTGGCCAACTCGTCGATGACTTCCGCCTCGATCAGGGTGGAATCCATGTCAAATGCCACCAGGCGTCGATTGCGGCGGTACATATTGTCCTGCTGGAAAGCGAGATCCGCCTCCAGAGCGCCGGCAACTTCAAGCAGGCCCCGCCGGAAACTGGCGGGGTCTGGCAAAGCGCCCCGTGCGGAGAATTCGACGCACGCTTTGCTCAGAGCAGGCAGCTCGCCCAGAGGGATACGCCCCGACAAACGATTGATACCATCAATATTCAAACCGTGCTGGGAGACCACAGAAGTGACGCGGGCGATCTGGTCGGCAGTAATCTTACGCGCCAGTAAGGTAACGATGTAGCGCGGTGAGCCCTGGGCTTCCACCCAATCCGAGTAGCGTTCTGGCTCAACCGGGCTGGTGACTACCCGGAGATCTTTCTCCAGCGCAACTTGCTGTACCGCGCGTGCAACCTTATCGGTAGAGCCCTCAGGTAGTTCTACTAACAAACCCAGCGACAACGTCGAATGAATGACAGCCTGGCCAATATCCAGAATACTGACATTGTGCTGCGACAATATGCCAGTGATCGCGGCGGTTACGCCGGGCTGGTCCTTACCGGACAAGGTGATAAGCAGGATGTGGTTCACGCACCAGATTCCAGACAGGTTCGAGCGACTATTCTAACTGTTCGACGCGAATGCTGGAAACCGTAACACCAGTGGCATTTGCCACAGTACCGGACTCACCATGGAGCTCTGACTGGTTTATACTGGGCGGCAAAACGCACAGTGAACCCTACCTCCTTCGTGAGCAATTCCTTTAACAAGTACAATCTTGGCCAGCAGGTGGCGCTGCTTGCTGCTGCCTTGTGCCTGTGTGTAAGTCTGGCCCTGGTGACACTGGCTGCTATTTCGGCCAGGCATATGCAAATGGAGCAGCAGGAACAATACGGCAACGCACTGGCGCGGCTGGTCTCGCTGCGGGTCAGCATTGCCATGGAGCAGGGCGATCTATTGAGCGCTAGCGCCTCGCTGCAGCGTTTTATAGATCATTCTGCGGCGCAGGAAATCACGCTTACAGACATCGATGGCAACATTCTCGGTCAAGCTGGCGACTCAGCCGGCATTAACCTGCGCAGCTATAGCTCGTCGGTACACATTGAATCGGACATCGCCGGGCAGGTCTCAATAACCGTCAACTCGGACCAGGCCCAGGCCGCTCAGCAGCGATTTTTACTAAGCCTGCTGGGGCTGTCGGTACTGCTAAGTATGGCGGCTTACGGCGGCGGGTTGCAGCTGGGACAGCGGCTAGGCACGCGACTGGCTCGTCTGGCGCGCGCCCTTTCGCTGGAAGAAGACGGCGGCGAGCGGGTAGCCAACGAGGTCGAGCAACTGAACAGGCAGGTCGATGCGCTGCCCATGGACCTGTTGCGCACGCGCGGCGACCCCGGTGCCAGGGATGAAAATTATCGCACTACGGCGGTACTCTACCTGCACCTGAGCAGCCTGGTGGACTATCTCGATACCCTGGACGAGCGCGCGCTGCACAACTACACCGATCGCCTGCATCAGATCATTTTTGCCGCCGCCGGTTTTTATGCTGGTGAATTACAGGTCATCCGACAGTTCGG
>JBLFXU010000236.1:0-5391 GCA_047609575.1 Bacteroidia bacterium
GGTCGATTCAGGTTGTCGAGGTAATCGCTGACAAGGTCAGTAAGCCAGGAGGCCAGCAACAGGTATTCCGGTTTGGGCGGTTCTCGCCGGGAAATCTGCATGACACTTTCGACGATCTGGTTGACCCGGTCACAGTGGCTTTGGATAATCTCCGCCATGCGTTGGTCCGGCTTAGATAAATCTGTGGATTCCTGCAGTAATTGCGCCGCGTGGCTGATGGCTCCCAATGGATTGCGTATTTCGTGGGCGATACTGGCCGTCAGGCGGCCCAGTGAATTCAATTTCAGAGACTGTGCATATTGGGTAACCGGGGTGTAATCTTCCACAAATACCAGGGCTTCTCGGTTAACGTTGGGCTGTAACTCACGAAAATTGGCAATGACTGGAGGTGTACCCTCACTCACTGTGAAAGGTTTGGCTCTGTGGATGCCCGAGTCTTTCCAGTTCTCAAACTGGTGTGCCAATTCCGGGCAGTAGTCGGTCAGCTTTCGGCCCTGCTCTGCGGTGGCTGGTCGTTCTGGCGCCAGTAGCCCTAGCGCCGCCTTATTCATGATGCGCACTATGCCGTCATGGTCGACCAGCAGAATGCCGGTCCGCATGTGCTGCACAATCTGTTCGTTTAGCCGTTGCAAGGAATACAAATCGCTCGCCCGGTTGCGCGCCAGTTCCTCTGCCCGACCCAGGCGGTGGGCGATAGGCTGCACCATCAGCGACACCCCGAAAATCAATAATCCGAGCAGTCCGGCAGGGAAAAGCGAACTACTGTCTCTTACTCCCTGCAGAATCAGCCATGCGCTATCAAGCAGGATGGCCAGTACGCTTAGAGCAGCGATCAGTGTTGCGAGGGTGCGATTGGAGATCAATACGGCGCTGGCTGCCACGGTAATGACCAGCAACACGGGCAGGCCGCTGATCATGCCGCCGCTACTGTCTGCAAGAAGCGTTATGGCGATGATATCCACCACGAACACCATCAACATCAAGTGCTGGCTTTGGCTCATTTTTGTAGAGAGGGAGCCTACCAGTGGCACGCTCGTGGCGAGATAAGCCAAGGCTATGGTGGTGTACAAAGCGGGATTGAGTGCGCCAACCAGCTGCCGGGTGTTGGGACTGACCAGCATCACCAACAGCACGATGGATAAAATGGACCGATAGCCGACATAAACCCGGAATAACGCCAGATTTTGCTGGCCGGGGCTTTGGATGTCTGGTCTTGTCAGTATCGCTGGGCGATTCACGTGGGCGTTTCCGTGTCTGCCGGCGGGGCTGCGAATGCGCGTTAGTGTAACAGGCTAAGAACGGGATGGGGCTGGCTATGATCGCAACTTTTCCGGACAATAGCGCCCCTTTAACGGAATCACCCGGGAGTTGCATGTCTACCTTGAATATCCTGATGGCCCAGCTCAATACCCTAGTGGGAGATTTCGAGGGCAATACCGACAAAGTGATTGCTGCATTGGCACGTGCCGAGCAAGCGCATCAGGCTCCCGTCGTGGTATTTCCCGAGCTCACCTTGTGCGGCTATCCCCCGGAAGATCTTCTCCTGCGCCCTAGTATTGAACTGCGCGTCGAGCGCTCACTGGAGAGACTTTGCGCGGCTATGACCGGTTCGGCCTATGCGGTCGTTGGCTACCCGCGTCTGGTAGAGGGGAAGCTGTATAACGCCGCTGGCGTATTGCATCGGGGTGAGGTGATAGCCGAGTACCGTAAACAGTGTCTGCCGAACTACCAGGTCTTTGATGAGAAGCGCTATTTTGTACCCGGCGATGAGGCCTGTGTCGTTGATATCCAGGGAGTCAGTGTTGGCGTCACTATTTGTGAAGACATTTGGGAGGAGGGACCCACCCGACAGGCTGCGGATGCCGGTGCGCAGCTGCTGGTGAATATTAATTCCTCACCTTATCACCGTGGTAAGCGCGGTGAGCGCTGGGAGCTTGTCGGTGAACGTGCCCGGCAGTCAGGTATTCCTATCATTTATGTCAATCAGGTGGGCGGGCAGGATGAGCTGGTTTTTGACGGTGGCTCCTTCGCCGTGTTGGCCGATGGCTCTGTGGCGGGTGCCGCGCCTAATTTTGACGAGGGTGAGTATTGGATACAAGCGGACTTTCAGGCGCAGGACGTCGCGCTGACTGGTCTGGCAGTTACTCCCGCGCTCGAAGAGCTGGATGCCACCTGGCGCGCGTTGGTGCTGGGCGTGCGCGATTACGTTAACAAGAATCGTTTTCCCGGGATTGTCCTGGGATTGTCTGGTGGGGTGGATTCAGCCCTGACGCTGGCGATCGCTGTCGACGCATTGGGCCCTGAGCGAGTAGAGGCGGTGATGATGCCGTTTCGCTATACCTCGCAGATGAGCGTAGAGGACGCAGCTGAGCAGGCCCAAACACTGGGGGTCAGCTACAAGGTGATATCCATTGAGTCCCTGTATGAGGCCTTTATGGTGAGCCTTGCGGGCGAGTTTGCCGGCTTGGCGCCGGACACAACCGAGGAGAACCTGCAGGCTCGATGTCGCGGTGTATTGTTGATGTCTATCTCAAACAAGAAGGGTAGCCTGGTGCTGACCACGGGTAACAAGAGTGAGATGGCGGTCGGTTATTCGACGCTCTATGGCGATATGGCCGGAGGGTTTGACGTGCTCAAGGATGTGCCGAAAACTCTGGTGTTTGATCTGTGTCGTTATCGCAATAGCCTGGGCCCCTGCATTCCTCAGCGTGTCATCGAGCGGCCACCATCGGCAGAGCTGGCACCTGACCAGAAAGATGAAGACAGTTTGCCTCCATACGAAATACTGGACCAGATATTGGCTTTATATGTAGAGCAGGATTACAGCGCTGAGGCGATTATCGCCACCGGGATGGACCGGGATCAGGTTCACCGGGTATTACGATTGGTGGATATCAATGAGTACAAGCGTCGGCAGGCCCCTATCGGCGTAAGAATCACACAGCGCGGTTTCGGCCGGGATCGACGTTATCCGATTACGTCAGGCTGGGGGATCGGCGACTAAGCCAGTTATTGAGAGTGGCCTGGCCGTGAGAACCGCTGCTAGAGCTGCTGGCGGTTGTCGAACTGCGGCGGTTGCGGCGGATCAAACAGGCCGAATGAGGCTTTGTTGATCCACGAGCGCTGCAGTCCATCAAGCGTATAGGAACTTTGGAATTCGCCTTTTTCGTTTAGCGAGGGATGCTGAGGATAATTCAGCGATAGCACTTCTATCGTATCCTGCGCCAGATCATCCATTCCCAGAAGAATATAGCCTTGCGCCATTACTGCGAGGCCGTCGGCTACCGCCGGGGTGCGCTGGAAATTTTCAACGACATAGCGGCCACGGTTGGTAGCTGCCAGGAAGGCACCACGGCGCAGATAGTAGTTCGCGACATTGATTTCATTGCGCGAGAGCATATTGCGCAGGGAGACCATTCGAGCTTTGGCATCAGCGGCATAGGGGCTGTCTGGATAGCGCGAGAGTAACTGGGCAAATTCTGCAAATGCCTCCCTGGCATGGCTAGTGTCTCGTTTGGTGAGATCTGTTGGCAGAAAACGCGCGAAGATATCCTCATTGCCGGTATAGGCCGCCAGGCCCTTCATGTAATAGGCATAGTCGATATTGGGGTGTTGCGGGTGTAGGCGAATAAAGCGGTTGGCAGCTTCAACGGCCGCCTCGTGCTCATAGGCACCGAAGTGCGCGTAAATCAACTCTAGCTGAGCCTGTTCCGCATAGCGCCCAAAGGGGTAGCGAGATTCCAGTAGCTGCAGGCTTTTTACCGCCAGATCAAAATTACCATTGCCCAGATAGCGCTGGGCGTCCTCATAGATCTGCTGCTCGCCGGTATCGGCTAATGGCTGGTCGTCGGTGCTCGCGCAGCCGATGAGGGCGATACTGAAAAAAATTGTAAGGAGGTATTTCAACACTTTCACCTAAAAGGGGCCCGTAGGCACATGCTACTATGCGCCAAGCCGGCGCAGCGGTATTTAACCACAGTGTGCTCGGTGCATAAACAGGAAATCGCATGATCGAAAGGGTAGAACTCAAGGCCCAGGTGCCGCCCGAGTTGCACGGCAGTCGTCTGGATCAGGCTGCAGCCGCCGTGTTTTCGGAGTATTCGCGTTCCCGGCTACAGGCCTGGATCAAGAGCGGAGCGTTGACTGTCGATGGCAAGACCATGCGCCCTCGGGACAAGGTTAATGTCGATGCCTTGCTGGAGGTCGATGCCGAGCTGGAGCAGGCCGTGAGCTGGCGTCCGCAGAATATCGCCCTGGACATCGTCTATGAGGATGACGCCATATTGGTGCTGAACAAGCCCGCTGGTCTGGTGGTTCACCCGGCTGCCGGGCACGTAGACGGTACTGTAGTGAATGCCCTGCTGGCATATGCACCAGAGCTGGCCCAGTTGCCACGGGGCGGTATTGTGCATCGCCTCGACATGGAGACCTCTGGCATTATGGTCGTTGCCAGGACGCTGGCGGCGCACCACCATCTGGTGGGGCAATTGCAGGCACGTTCGGTGAAGCGTGAGTACTGCGCTGTTTGCATCGGCGCCATGACTGGCGGTGGTACTGTCGACGCGCCCATGGGCAGACATCCGCGGCAACGCAAAAAAATGGCGGTGGTGGCCAGCGGCGGTAAGCCTGCGATCACCCATTATCGGGTCGAACAGCGGTTTGCCCATCACACACAAATTGCCGTTAATCTAGAGACGGGGCGCACCCACCAGATTCGCGTGCATATGGCGCACCGGCACCATCCGCTGATCGGCGACCCGGTTTACGGTGGCAGACCGCGGATTCCGCCGGCTGCATCGGCGCGTCTGATGGGCGCCTTGCGAGGCTTTTCACGACAGGCGCTGCATGCGCGGAAGTTGGCATTGCTGCACCCCTCAAGCAATGAGCTGGTTGAGTTTAATTGTGCGCTCCCTGAAGACCTGGTGGAGCTGCTTGAAGTATTGCAACTGGAAGACCCCGCCGGTGCCGGTGATGCTGCCAATCGTTGAAGCAGACTGGGCCGCGCCGGACGGAATTCTCGCCTTTACCACAACCCGCATTGGCGGGTGCAGCGTGGCCCCCTACGACAGTTTCAACCTCGGTTCGCATGTCGATGATGATCCTGCCGCGGTGACGGCGAACCGCGATTTGCTGGGCGCACAGCTGTCGACCGATAAAGCCATCGACTGGTTGAATCAGATCCACGGCACTGCGGTTGTAGAGGCGCTCAGCAATGAATCTATACCCAATGCCGATGCCATCTTCAGTCGTCAGGCCGGTGCTGCCTGCGCCGTGCTCACAGCTGATTGTCTTCCGGTGCTGCTGTGTAGTGAAAGCGGTGATGTGGTCGCTGCCGCCCATGCAGGATGGCGTGGACTGGCAGCCGGTGTGCTGGAAGCCACAGTGCGGAAA
>JBLFXU010000237.1:0-5367 GCA_047609575.1 Bacteroidia bacterium
AGCCCGGGATTTCCTCCTAGCGAAAAAGCGCTACGAGACAAGATTGCCAGAAGTTATGAGCGCTCCTACCATCCGGCTGGCTATGCGAGACAAATGGCAGCGATTATGGCCAGCGGCGACCGCGTGTCAGACTTGAAAAAGATCATAGCACCGACGTTAGTCATCCACGGCAATGCAGACCCGCTGGTACCTGTGGAGGGTGGCATTGATACCGCACGTCATGTTGCTAACGCCACACTCGAGATCATCGAAGGCATGGGGCACGACCTGCCCAAGGAACTGCTGCCGCGGTTTGCCCAGCTGATTGGGGACCACTGCGACACAGCCCTGCGCAAAGATGAGGCTAAAACGGCGTAAACGGTATTGCCACCTTACCGTCGGCGATTCAAACGCAAGTACCAGAAGACTAATGGGTCAGAGTGAAGCTCCCCAAATATTTACATATTGCTACGAAGAGAAGCGTCTTCTTATTTCCTTGGTGGAGTTAAGTTGTTGATACTTCACAAGGTCTTCAAGAGATACAGTAGTCGATTACTTTCCAGACCATGAATCAATGCCGGGTGGTCTGCAGCAGCGCTGTGTCCCAACTGGAAAATGGCTTCGCTGATGTTCCATGCCATATTCGCGCGCCCTATTGGGTGAGGTGGAAATGCAATCTCTCGTCGATCGGTTTTGATACCGTGACAGATTTCCCGCTTGGATCGATCAGCAACATCGCCGCCGCGGTCTCCTTGTCTTCAGGAGCAGTACGGGCGACAAAATGATCCCCGGATTTGGTTTCACCAAGAACAAAAGCATGGGCATCGCCGTTTGCCTCGTAGTTGACGGTGTAGGAAATGATTCTACCAATACCGGGATCGGTGGCAATGGCACGCCGCTTGAGCGTTTCATTGCTGACAGCCGTTTTTTGCGAGGTCCAATCAACAGCACTGGCGCGATGAGAATAAATGCCAGTGGCATGTTTTGATAGCACACCGCCGTTACTCGTTATCATTGCAAAATCCTCGGGCTGATTTCTGGTGCGCTGCACCATTTCCGCCAGGGCATGCATGCCGTAATTGTTACCGGGTCCACCGAAATAGGGTAAGCCGCCGGTGATTGTGAGAGGGCAGCTGCCGTCGGTGCGTAAGTTCAGGCTCTGCGCCACCGCTGTTACAGCACAGGGGAAACAGCTATAGATATCAATGAGGTCGATGGCCTCGATATCACTTTGCGCCATGTCGAGGGCGCTCTGGGCCACTCGTGCTGCCATCGGTGATTCGGCAGGATCGTATCTGTGGCTCAACTCCAACTCGCTGCCTTCGGCCATGCCGTGCATGAAAACCCATTTGGATTCGTCGATACCCAGCTCCCGTGCTTTACCGACACTGCACAGTAAAAGTGCCGCCGCCTGATTGACGCCGTCTTGCGCAATCATCCGTTTTGTATAGAGATGGCTCAAATCGGGCGCTGCAAGAATGTCTTGTGCACTTTGTTGGCCAGCAAATTGCGCGTAAGGGTTGTTGGCCGCTATCGCGCTGAAAGATGCCATTAGCTGTGCCATGGCTGCGCGGTGTTGGTCAACATCACGGCCCAACTTATTGCGTTGCGCCTGCTCGATCAACGCATAGTAGTAAATAACATTGTTCAGGCCGGTTTTTATTTCCTGACTTGTAGCCACATGGTCACCAAAGCCACGGTCTTCAAAACCCTCATCGAAATGTTCGTTCCAGTCCAGCTCAGTGCCAGCGCGTTCGGCGTGGCGCTGATTTTTTAACGCTTCCGCCCCAGTGAGCAACACTAGTGACCGCTCGCCCCTGGCAATATCAACCGCGAATTCAATCAATCGCGATTGAGGTTGGTTACCGCCTGTTTGTGTGTAAACAGAGGCGGTTGGCTGGGCTCCGATGCGGCGCGCAACTGATTGCGGTGGATTGTCGCTGCGGCCCCATTTGCAGGGCCATAGATGGCTCATATCTGAAAATAGCTTGGTGACACAGAGGGTGTCGATCTGCGCGGCTATGTTGTTGCCGCCACTGTCTCGGATTGCGTGCTCGCTGGCCATCGCAGCCAGCTGCATAGGTGAGTCCGCAGTAGCCTCACGCTGCACCAGCTGGCCCGAGCCAATCAGAATGGGGGTTCTGTCATCAACATGTCCAAAATACTGCATTACAGGGTTTGCTCCACCATCCTGGAATTCGCTACGCCATCCTTGAACCCGCTACGCCATCACAGAATCAGTTCGGCCATTTCCCGTAATTGATTTTTGTCTGTGGTGGCTACCAGAAGGGTGGTGACTTTTGAATCGCGCCAGGCTTGGAGGCGTTCCTTGATTCTATCTTTGGGCCCTATGAGTGCGAGGGAGTCGGCCAGTTCATCTGGAATGACTTGCGCGGCTTCATCTTTTTTGCCTGCCATAAACAGCTGTTGAATTTGTTCGGCTTCGGCAGCATAGCCCATGCGTTCGAACAGGTTTTTGTGGAAGTTTTCACCTTTGGCGCCCATGCCACCAACGTAGAGGCTGAGAAACTGCTTCACGCCCAATAATCCGGCTTCGATGTCGTCAGTAATGTTGACCGAAACCATCTGTGCGATCTCAAAATCCGGTTTGGCGTTCTTCAGCGATTCCGTGTAAACGCTTTCATCGTAGGGATTGTAAAACAGAGGCAACCAGCCATCGGCAATTTCAGTGCTCAGGGCGATATTCTTGGGCCCTTCTGCCCCCATGTAAATGGGTATGTCGGCGCGCAGGGGATGCACGATCGGCTTAAGTGATTTGCCAAGGCCAGTGCCGTTGTCGCCGTTGTAAGGTAGTGGATAGTGCTTGCCGCTGTTTGTCACTGGTGCTTCGCGGGCCAATACCTGACGGATAATGTCGATGTACTCTCGCGTGCGTGCCAGGGGCTTGGGAAACGGTTGTCCATACCAGCCCTCTACCACTTGCGGCCCGGAGACGCCCAAACCGAGTATCAAACGGCCCTTTGACAGTATGTCGAGTGTCAACGCGTGCATAGCGCAGGACGCGGGCGTCCTGCCCGATAGCTGTACTACTGCGGTGCCCAGTTTGATTGTTTCGGTTTGTGCGCCAATCCATGCTAAAGGCGTGAAGGCATCGTTGCCCCAGGCTTCTGCCGACCAAACCGAGTCATAGCCCAGTTTCTCGGCTTCCTGAGCCATTTCAACGAAGTTGGGATTGGGGGCGGCGCCCCAGTAGCCCTGCGCCAAGCCTAATTTTAATTCAGACATACAGTGGTCCTTATGCGATGGTTCGTTCGTTGCGTCGTGCTAGACGCAGATTAATAGAGTCAAAAATTACAGCTTGTCAGGAGGCGGCGAGCCGTTCCTGAATCTCATTGTCATTACTAAATGGTATTTCTGGGAGACAGTTTACTCAATTGCTTCGGTTAACCGTCCGCGTGTTTCGGTGGATTTACTATGAAGAACAACCATCCGCCCCCAAGCTCTCGTATTCCGCCGGATCGAAATCTGCCCCGAGAAAAAGGGTCTTGTAGGCCAGGCAATACTCGGCTTGATCCGCAAAACTGGTATCAGAGAACAGGCGCTGCTTCAGGTCGTCAATACTGATACGCTCTGGCGACATGCGAATACCGTCGCCCAGCGCACTGTCGAGAATCATTAAGCGCTGGCTGTCGTCTCCCTCGTTCACCCAACCGGTCCATTCATGCTCTTTGCCATCGCGGCCGCGACCAGGCTTGCCGGTGTAGGCGAACTCGGCCCAGTAAGACATCATGCTAGCCGACAGGGCATCGCGAGCGGCGTGCGTGTCGGAGGGGTACATCACACTGAAGGGTTTGGGGAAGTTGCCGAACACATAGGGTATTTCCAGAGCGTGGGCGGCACCCAGCAATTCGCGTAAATCGATCAGCCCGAAATCACGTAAATCTTTGGCGTCAAAGCGATAGGCGAAAACGCTGTCACCCTGGCCGGCGCGCATCACTGTGGCCAGACGGTCTACGCCGATGATTTTCCAGCGGTCGGTGCTGTAGCGATTGAACTTGTCGTAACGCTGCAAATCTTTAATCCCGGTGGGAATGCCCATCAGGCTGTTGACCATGTCCGGATTGAAGCTGAGGAATAACTTCATTTCATCGAGGTTGGTACCCAGCATTACTGGGACCGCGTTGTAATTGGCAGGCTCAGAGAACAACTGCTCGGAGCGAACACCGGCGGGTAACACATGACCATCGCCGATTAAGTCTGGCAATGTGACGACAAGCCCACCGTCTTCGCTGCGATAGGCAGCAAAAATATCAGCAGTGGATTTCGCACGCAAATAATCGGCTAACGCCGTCGCGGACATTGCCTCCTGCTTGGCCCGAGCGGCTGCAGCATCTTCGGCAGAGCCATCAATGATAAACAGTTGATTGATAATCTCACGCGAGCTGAGACGGTTGCCGGCGACTTCGTCGTCAAGGTAATTTTCGGCCACGGATAGAGGTTCGATATCCAGCCCACCGCTCTGCACGATGGCGCCGTGAAACAGGTCCTTGGCCAAGGGAGAGGCCATGAGGGCGAGCACATTCCAGCCACCGGCCGATTCGCCAAAAATGGTGACCTTATCGGGATTACCGCCAAAGCTGGCGATGTTGTCCCTCACCCATTTTAGGCCATGAATCTGATCCAGTGTGCCGTAGTTACCTGAATTATCTTCTGGCATTGCATCGGCTGAACGCAGCGCGGGGTGTGACAGCCAACCGAAGGTACTCAGGCGATAATTGATACTCACCAACACCACCTGATGGCGAGAGGCCAATCGCGAGCCCTCATAGAGAACAATGCTACCGCTGCCGCGGGTATTGGCACCGCCGTGAATCCAGTACATAACGGGTAAGTTTTCGGCATTCGCCGGCGCAAACACATTGAGAAACAGGCAATCCTCGTTGCCATCCACAGTATTGTTTTCACTGGACGTGGCGCGAGACTGGGTGGCGCACTCATTGCCGGGACTCAGCGCTTGCAGTTGCCCCTCCCAGGGCACAACCGGGCGCGGCGCCTTCCAGCGCAACTCGCCTACCGGCGCCGCCGCAAAGGGGACACCCTGCCACACAGACACGCCCAGGTCATTGTGGTAGCCAATGATTTCACCGCCTTCAACTGTTTTTACAGTCTGTTGTGAGGCGATGCGAGTTGGTGGCCCCTCCGGAGCCAGCCAAGCGTATCCCGCGACACCAACGGAAACCACCAGTACGACTAAAGCCAGAAGTGAGGCTAAAAATGTTCTCATTGTGCGCTGTCCTGTTGGGCTCATACCAGCAGCATATCTGGCCAAGGCGCAGAGTTCCAGAGAACATAGAAGGACGCGGCTGTTTTGTCCCAGAGCGCCCGGTCGACCGCACCTCAATACTCATGCCTACAAAACCCGATTAA